>CALEFO010000123.1 GCA_937877165.1 uncultured Lachnospiraceae bacterium
TGATGAAAATTTCCTGCAGGGCGGTGCAGACGGGACAGACCGGGACCCCTGAAAAGGAGAACGGGGAGAATGCGGAATCCCGGAACGCTCTTTCAGATCTTCAGGAGCGGCCGCACTGGGAAGAAATGGCGGACCGTGTGGAGACATTTTCGGAGGAGCTGCTGGAAAAGGCCATGGTGCCAGGAAAGGAGCTCTGCCGGATTCTTCGCGACCCAGGGTTTCACAGGCTGACGGAGGAGACATACGGCCCTTGCATTCTGCACCGGTTTCTGGAGGAAGGGCAGGAGAAATGCTTTCAAAAGTTCCTTGTGCAGACGCTTCGCGGCAGGCTGAAAATTATTGAAACACTGTCCGGCGCGACAGCGTGTGAGAACGGCGCCGAGGCAAGCAGAAACGCAGAAAAGCGGCTTGCGGAGCTTTCCGGAGAGGTCGGAGTTCTGCAGGTCCTTATGGCAGTGCGAATGCTAAACGGAACAGGGAGGCAGGTATGATTTTATCGGAAATCATGGCGCAGCTGGAAGAGTTCTGCCCGAAGTCCTTCGCGATGAGCTGGGATAATCCGGGGCTTCAGGCAGGACGGAGTACGAAGGAGGTTCAGACGGTCTACCTTGCAGTAGACGCAACCACGGAGGTAATCGAGGATGCCGCAAGACAGCATGCGGATCTGATCCTGACGCATCATCCGCTCCTTTTTGCCGGGTTAAAGCATGTGACCGATCAGGATTTTATCGGCAGACGCGTGGTGCGGATTCTGCAGGAGGATATGGCACTGTATGCCATGCACACGAATTTTGACGTCATGGGAATGGCGGCGGAGGCGGCGGAAGAGCTGCACCTTCTGAATCCCGATGTGCTGGAGGTGACCTATGAGGATTCCATCTCGCATGAGGGGCTCGGCCGCATCGGAGAGCTTCCGGAGCATATGACACTTCGGGAGTGCGCGCAGTACGTCAAGGAGGTGTTCCGGATTCCACAGGTCCGCGTGTACGGGGACCCGGAGAGCGCGGTTGTTATGACGGCTATCCTGCCGGGCTCCGGCAAGGACGAGGTGGATGCCGCTCTGGATAAGGGAGCGGACGTTCTGATTACCGGGGATATTACGCATCATGTCGGCCTGGATGCCACGGAAAAGGGAATCGCTTTGATTGATGCGGGACATTACGGTGTGGAGAAGATGTTCGTGCCTTATATGCGGGATTATCTGGCACGAGAGATGCCGCAGCTGAAGGTTATCTGTGCCCCGGAGAAGGAGCCGTTTGTCACGGTGTAAAATCCAGGAGACGGGACATTCTGGGCTGACTGTCCTGGACAGACAGAAAGAGCCGGAAATTGCGGATGGACAGGGTCGCGAGGACCTGGGAAAGGCATTTGGGGCGGAACAACAGGCGGCGCAGCAGGAAGGCTTTGCCGGGAAGGGAGGAACACATGCCGACAGTATTTGTAGACGGACAGCAGAGACAGTACGAAAAGGGAACGACCTTTGAGAAAATCGTGAGTGAGTTCCAGCCAAAGTATGGGAACGGGATTGCACTGGTCTATTTTAACCGCAAGATGCGGGAGCTGAACAAGAAGCTGGACCGTGACGGCGTGGTTTCCGTGATCACGACAAGGGACGCCGCGGGATATCTTGCCTATGTGCGGACAGCGACTCTGATGCTGGTCAAGGCGGTGGCGGATCTGACGGGGCGGGAGCATCCGCTTCGCGTGAAGGTGGAGTTTACACTGGGAAACGCCTATTTCTGTACGATTCACGGAGACCTGACACCGGAGGAAGAGGCGATGGGCTTTTCGGTGTCGGAGAATGGCAATATTCTGGTTCCGGAGAACTTCGCGGAGAAAATCCAGACCGAAATGGAGAGCATGCGGGAACGGGGAAGCCAGATCACGAAGAAAACCTATCCCTTGGATGATGCCATCGCATTGTTCACCCGGCAGGGGATGGAAGACAAGGTGAAGCTCTTTCATTTCCGCCGGAGCTCCACGGTCAATGTATACTGCCTGGAAGGATATTATGACTATTTCTACGGATACATGATGCCCTCTACCGGGTATATCCGTCAGTTCGAGGTGAGCGCCTACAAGGAGGGGATTCTTCTGAATCTTCCGGGACACGAGACACCGGGAGAGCTGACGCCGTTCCGTGAGGAGGAAAATCTCTATGAGCAGCTGATGCTCTCCACAGAGTGGGGAAACCTTGTGGATATTTCCACGGTCGGAGATTTGAACAAGCAGATCTGCAAGGGCAATATTTCGGACATGATTCTGGTGCAGGAGGCCCTGCAGGAGCGCAGGATCGGAGATATCGCGGAGGACATTGCGGACAGGGAGGATGTGAAGGTCGTGCTGGTGGCGGGGCCGTCCTCCTCGGGAAAAACGACATTTGCCCACCGCCTGGCGATTCAGCTTCGCTCGTTTGGCCTGCGGCCTCATATTTTGTCCATGGACAACTGGTTTGTTCCGCGTGAGCGGACGCCGATTGACATTGACGGCAACTATGACTACGAGTGCCTGGAGGCCCTGGATCTGGAGCTGTTTAATGAGAACATGAATGATCTTTTAAACGGCGAGGAGGTGGAGCTTCCGACCTTTGACTTCAAGGCGGGGAAGCGTCGCTACAAGGATGCCCCGATTGCCATGGGACCGGATGACATTCTGATCATTGAGGGCATTCACGGATTGAATCCGAAGACCTCCGAAGGGATCCCGGCGAAGAATAAATTCAAGATCTATATCTCGGCACTGACCTCACTCAACATTGATGAGCACAACCGGATTCCTTCCTCAGATACGCGCCTTCTGCGCAGAATTGTGCGGGACGCAAGGACGCGCGGGTATGATGCACAAGGCACCATTGCCCAGTGGAAGAAGGTGCGGGAAGGAGAGGAAAAATACATTTTCCCCTATCAGCAGAATGTAGACGCAGTCTTTAACTCCGTTCTGATCTATGAACAGGCAGTGCTTAAGCAGTTTGCAGAGCCGCAGCTGTTCTCGGTTTCTGCAGATTCTCCGGAGTACTACGAGGCAAAACGTCTGCTGAAGTTCCTGGAGTATTTCGTAGGTGTGGACACGGCGGCCCTTCCGGCCAACTCCATCTGCCGTGAATTTGTAGGAGGTGGATGCTTCGAGCTGTGATGGCTGTGTTTTGAATCTGCCATCGGGCAGAGAGCGCGAGGAGAATTTTGCGAAGGCAAATTCTCCGAAGCGGGAGCAGAGTGCTCTGTGAGCACCTGCTCCAAACAGGAGAATCTGCCATCGGGCAGAGAGCGCGAGGAGAATTTTGCGAAGGCAAATTCTCCG
>CALEFO010000124.1 GCA_937877165.1 uncultured Lachnospiraceae bacterium
ATGACCAAGGACGGCGTTTACGGAGCGGAGAGTTCTCCGGCACACAACACAAGGACGATGTAAATCGATGTATTGCTACAAATGCGGCTGTGAGCTCAACAAGACGGATCATTGTCCGAACTGCGGAGCGGATGTAGGCACTTATAAGAAAATCATATATACGTCCAATTATCTGTACAATGATGGGCTGCAGAAGGCACAGGTGCGGGATTTGTCCGGTGCGATTCTCTCTCTGAAGAATAGCTTGTGGTACAACAAGGACAATCTGGATGCCAGAAATCTGCTGGGACTGATTTACTATGAGATCGGTGAGACGGTGGCGGCGCTTTCGGAATGGGTGATTTCCAAGAACATCAATGACGAGAGGCTTCACCGCAAGCAGAACCTCGGAGCGGAGTATCTGGCCCAGGTCCAGGCAAGCAAGCAGACCATGGAGAATCTGGACAGCTCGATTGAGCGGTACAACCATGCGCTGGAGTGCTGCTACACGGACAATCTGGATGTCGCGGTCCTGCAGCTGAAAAAGGTTCTGTCTGTGAATCCGCACTATCTGCGTGCAAGACAGCTCCTCGCCCTTTTGTACATGGAGAACAAGCAGTACAAGCGGGCAGACCGGGAGCTGCAGCGGTGCCTTCTTCTGGATGTGAACAATACGACGACGCTCCGTTACCGTCAGGAGGTCCTTACGAAGCTTCAGCCGGAAGGATCCGGTCAGAGCAGTCCGCAGGACGTGATGCGCAGGGCCAATGTCCGGACAGTCAAGACGGTCGGGACTGGAGGAGAGGCCGCGGCGCAGGGAAGAGGCAGAAACGGCAAGCCGAAGAAACCGAAGGTCGGAAGCGTCATCAAGTACACGGCGGACAATGAGACCATCATTCAGCCGGTCAATGCGAGAAACCCGGGGGTGGACGGATTCGGTGTTCCGTCCTGGATTTACGGCGGAGCCATAGGCCTTTTGGTTGGTGCGGCACTGGTGGCGTTTCTGATCATGCCGACGCGAATGCAGTCGGTCCGGGCAGATGCGCAGCAGCAGATCCGGGAGATTTCGTCGCAGTCAGACAGCAAGGATTCACAGATTACCGATCTTCAGAGTCAGGTGGATACACTGAATGCGGACCTTAAGACGCTTCAGGAGGAACAGGCCAAGGCCGAAGCGGAAGGCAGCACGTCGGATAAGGCAGATATTCTGATGGAGAGTGCGGCTCTCTACATTGAGGATTCCGTGAAGGTCAAGGACGCTGCCGAAATGCTCGGCAAGCTGGATCCTGAGACTGCGTCGAACGATATGTCGGATGCGTTCACGAAGCTGTACGGTGATCTGTATCCCCTGCTTCGCGCGCAGATTCTGCAGTCCTATGCGGACTCCGGCATTGCAGCCTATGAGGCTTCCAAGCCGGATTATGAAACTGCGGCGGCGGATCTGGAAACAGCGAACAAGTTCGAGAATCCGGACAGGCTGGGGCAGACGTGGCCGATGCGGCAGTATTATCTGGCAGATTCCTATTATCAGCTGTATCTGGCCGCGCAAAGCAGCACGTCGAAGGACACTTCCTCTTCGGAGAGCACAGAGACAGGAAATACTGCTTCCGGGAATACGGATACGGCTTCGTCGGATGAGTACATTACGAAGGCGAAGGATGTTATTGCGAATCTTGCAAAGACAAATCCGAATTCGGAGTACACGACGAAGGCGAATGCACTGCTTGCACAGCTTCCAGAGGTTTCGGCGAAGACTGACACGCAGGAAGCAGCGGATACGGCAGGGAGTACGAAGACTGACACGCAGGATGCCGCGGGAACAGCAGGGAGTACGAAAACTGACACGCAGAATACTGCGGGAACGGCAGAAAACACGAATACGGCAGATGCGGGAGCGGCCGACGCGGCAGGTGCTGCCGGGAATGCCGGCTGACCGGCTGTATCCGGGAAAGAGCATCGGCAGATCGGAAGCAGCAGGGACTGCCGGGGGAAGATTCAGACAGGAAAGCGCACCGCTTCTGCGGTGCGCTTTGTCATATCCTTTAAGGCAAAACCGCCTTCGCGGATTTTGCCTCAGCGGGGTAGAAGTTTTGGAAGTGACATTGATATGTCACTTCCAAACAAGCAGCATCGGTGCTGACGCA
>CALEFO010000125.1 GCA_937877165.1 uncultured Lachnospiraceae bacterium
CGGTGCGTCAGCACCGATGCTGCTGTTTGAAAGTGACATATCAATGTCACTTTCAGACGTTATACCTCGCTGAGGCAAAATCCGCGAAGGCGGTTTTGCCGAATGCGGCATCCCTCCTCAATATTTTCCAGGATCCGCGATGACTCCCGCGATTGCCGATGCAGCTGCCGTTGCAGGACTTGCAAGGTAAATCTCCGATGTCGTGTCGCCCATGCGGCCGACAAAGTTGCGGTTTGTCGTGGAAACACAGCGCTCTCCGGCTGCCAGAATTCCCATGTAGCCGCCAAGACACGGTCCGCAGGTCGGGGTAGAAACAACTGCTCCCGCCTTGAGGAACGTCTCGATCAGTCCCTCTTCCAGCGCTTTCAGATAAATCTTATTCGTCGCCGGAATCACAATACAGCGCATTCCCTCTGCGACATGATGTCCCTTCAGGATCGCTGCAGCTGTGCGAAGGTCACTGATGCGTCCGTTGGTGCAGGATCCAATGACAACCTGATCAATCTTGATCTTTGGAATTTCATCGAAGGTCTTCGCGTTCTCCGGAAGATGCGGGAAGGCAACCGTCGGCTTGATTTCCGAAAGGTTGATCTCGTAGGTCTTCTCATACTCCGCATCGGGATCTGCCTCGAAAATTTGTCCTTCTGCGGCACCGTGTTCCTTCTCATAGGCAAGCGTCTTCTCATCCACCGGGAAAATGCCGTTCTTTCCGCCCGCCTCAATCGCCATGTTGGAAATGGTGAAGCGGTCATCCATCGACAGTTCGGAAACGCCAGGTCCCGTGAATTCCATGGACTGATAGAGCGCACCGTCCACACCGATCATGCCAATGATATGGAGAATAACGTCCTTACCGCTGACCCAGGGAGAAAGCTTCCCCGTCAGGTGAAACTGGATGGCAGAAGGAACCTTGAACCACGCCTTTCCGGTTGCCATTCCCGCCGCCATGTCCGTAGAGCCAACTCCGGTCGAAAAAGCACCGAGGGCACCGTAGGTGCAGGTATGGGAATCCGCGCCGATGATCACGTCTCCCGGTGCCACAAGACCCTGCTCCGGAAGAAGCGCGTGCTCAATTCCCATCTGTCCGACTTCAAAGTAATTGGTGATCTTATTGCGGTGTGCAAACTCGCGGACACACTTGCAGTTTTCCGCGGACTTGATATCCTTGGCCGGAACAAAATGATCCGGAACAAGTGCAATCTTGCCCTTATCGAACACACCCTCTTTCCGGAAGCGATTCATTTCCTTAATCGCAACCGGAGCAGTAATGTCATTGCCGAGCACGAGATCAAGATCCGCCTCAATCAGCTGCCCTGCCTTGACCGAAGGAAGACCTGCGCGGCGCGCAAGAATCTTCTGTGTCATTGTCATTCCCATCTGGAGTCTCCTTATAATCGAAGATATCAAAAGGGACAGGGGAGATGCTCTCCTCTGCCCCTTCTGCAATTAAATATGATTCCTTCAAACCGCTTCGCGTTTTTCAGGACAGGCGGCCGGAGGTGCTTCGCACCTTGTCCGCCCCAGCTTCCTGTACGCATTCC
>CALEFO010000126.1 GCA_937877165.1 uncultured Lachnospiraceae bacterium
TTTTGAAGTAGTGATAGAGGATTGCATACGCCGTTATTTGATTAATGGATTTCTGGGAAGAGTTTTAGCGTCACAGGGGAATGCTATTTATCCACCGAGCATACCAGAAAAAATACAAAATGCTTTTGTGCATGTCACCAATAAGGAGTTTGAAGAGCTTGTACAATGGGAGTTTTGCGGAGATTTTCTAACAAACAAGAGATGTATGATTCGATATACGAATTTTCAGATTAATGAAAGTTCTGTATCTGAGGATATAGATGAGGTCGTTATTATTAATTGGGAAACACTAGGGCATATAAATGGAAAGAATAAGGTATGCAGAGGCTATGTGGATGGAAAACCAATTATTGAATATAGCCTCAGAGCATTCTTTTTGGAAAATGATTTTTCAGAAGATGAGTATCATAAGTATTGTTTGGCTTTAGAAAGTGTCATTATGGATGCGGTTGATTTGGTAGGAATCAGATCCACACCAATGTTGACCTCTGCTGCATTATCAGAATTTCGACTTGATTTTGAGAAGATAATTCTGTGTCAAGTACAAAATTGGAAAAATTATAAAAAGGATGAAGCAACTCTCTCAAAAACACATCCAGATATGATCAATGATTTCATGTGGGCATATCACATTATAGAGGTAGAAAGTAAGTATATAGACCTAGGAAAAAAATCAAAGGAACTCCTTTTTTCATCTGGGGCACTGAAGAACTTTATAAATAGAAAGTATTATCTTGCACTCATTGGAAGAAGTGATTTTGCAAAGAGTTTTGAAACATCCGAATATTTATATCGGCAACACAATGCAGGCGAGGATATCGATTATACTTCGATAATTAGTGGCTATTTAAAATCAGTTGAGCAACTGTTGTATAAAATTGTAATGCTATCGATTGATAAAAAGTGCACGATAAAGCAAAAGGGAGGAAAACGGAATAGTAGAGAGACGTTCACAACAGAAAATTTGAAAAAATGTGATACGACCTTAGGTGCCCTGATCTGTTTTTTGAGGGATAATAAAGGTACTTTACTTATTGACCATCAATACAAAGAATGTCTGCTTAATTGCTTGATGACTTATGTGAATGAATGTAGAAATGAAAACTTTCATAAACATAATATTACTCAGTGGAATAATGTTGAATTAATACGGAAGAATACATTTTTGATGTATGTTTTACTTTTGGGTTGTTGCCGGTTGGCTGCAACAAAACAAGCGACTGATAAATATTTTGGAATTGTGCGGGATGATCGGATGGAGCGAGTCTTTAATTGGATTGTAAATATTCCACAGGAGAAGTTCTATCTTAAGTTCTTGGAGGAAGAACCTGTACTGGCTAAGTTTGGAAAAACTAATGAATTTCCGCACTTTGATGAATATGGATTTATTAAAGACTATTCGTTCTTCTTGGAGTGTCCAGAGAAAATAGATCCGGTAGTGAATAGACCGGAACGTATTTTTATCAAACGCGATAGGCTACCGGAGCAAATGTGGTATATCGACAACAATGGAAGAAGAGTGGATTATAAGTAAAATTTCCGGCCCCCCATTGGGAGCCGGAAGTTTGGCAAAATTGTTGAGAGACAAAGAGCATCATTTTTTACTATTGAAGTAAGCAACGAGAACCTCTTTGACAGCATCAACGAATTTCAAGATGGTGTCTGGATCACTCCACTTTTTCATAGGAAACCTCCATAAAATGCTGTTAATAGTGACAAAAAGCACCATCAACCAAACATATATATTATATCACGGATATAGATTGAGCGGAGTGAAAAATCACAAGACGTATAAAACTTTGTGGAACTGTTCTGAAAATGGAGTGAAAGGCTATTGACTACCTGTAGTAGAAAGCGAACACAAGCTAACAGCTGTGAGCATGGACGATAATATTGCAATGCAAAAGGAGGGTTACGATTCGAAAAATAACAACAGTTTATATAGCTAGCTGTAATATTATTTTTGCAAACGTAAGAGATAAAGCCCAAAAGAGCGTTTTGTATAGGTAGAGAAAAATAGAAAAACAAAAAAAGATCTTATCCTTCCTGCTGAAAGGATAGGAAAAGGAGATTTAGCAGCATGGAACATCATAGACTGGATCCGTATCCGATACCAAAAGATAAAACACCGCTTTATATCAATGAACCCTGGTTGATCGACAAGCAGCTCTTAGAGTACCCGCAACACAGAGAACCGAAGAACAACCAGATAATGTACGGATTTATATTCCGATGGATCTGAAACAGGAGGCAATCCTGCGGCGGCTTGACAGAGTGATTGTTCAGTATGGTGAAGCAAGGGAAGAGAATGAAATTGAATTCGGCATAGATGTGGGGATGATTATTTCGCAATTGGAAATTTATGATCAAGTGTGGTTTATTCGTCATATGCCGAAAGAGGGGAAACACAGTCAGGAAGCAAAAAAACTTGTCAGAGCGATCATAACCCGCTTGGAAGAAATACCAGATGGAGGAGCAGAATGCTTTCCATTTGAGACAATTGATGAATTTAAGCAGAAGTATTTATCTGGGTGAGAGGGGGGAAAACTACAAAAGGTACCATGACGCAAAAGAGGCTTCATAGAACAATGAATTCAATAAAATTCAGCATAGTGACACCTGTCTACAACGGCGAGGCTTTTATCGCGCGCACCATCGAGTCGGTCCTAGATCAGACGGTGCCGCCGTATGAGTACAACATTGTGGATGGAGGATCTACGGACCGGACGGTGGAGATCTGTGATTCCTACCGGGAGCAGTTCGCGGAGAAGGGGTCCGGTATCAGGTTGTCTCGGAGAGGGATCAGGGCATTTACGACGGGATGAACAAGGGAATCCGGCGGTCTTCCGGGGACTTCATCGGGATCATCAATGCAGATGACTGGTATGAGAAGACTGCGCTGGAGACGATGCAGAGGCTCTATGAGAAGACGCATTTCGACATGGCTTATGCGGATATCCGGATGCACAACGGGGAGAGCTCCTTTATCAAGAGGGCATCGAATCCGAAGTTTGTTTCCTCCCGGACCTGGAATCATCCGACGCAGTTTACGTCCCGGGAGATTTATCAGAAGAAGTTGTACCGCAATCAGTCGGTTTTCGATGATCTGGACATGCTCCTGTGGATTCACCGGCAGGGGTATCATATCGAGGTGGTGAATGAGGTTCTGGCGAACTTCACCATGGGCGGCGCCAGCAACAATGAGAAGGAATGGCCCGAAGTGCGGAAGCGGATCCGGATGAAGGCGGAGATCTATCGGGAGAATGGATACTCCTGGATTTATACACTGGATGCGGCAGCCGTGGAGATCGCGAAGATGGTGCTGGGGAAGGGTACGCGATGATGTGATGCGAATGTGAGATGCGGCTTGGAAGAACATGATGGAAATGACAGCGTAGAAAATATGCGAAATAACTTGACAGAGGCCAATGATCTATTATAGTTATATTACCCGACGGGTAATATAAATGGAGACGAATGCGTGAAGATCATCTATCCCAGCAATAAAGTAAAATTGCAATGCACCAGCATGAGAGATGCAGCAAAGCTGTTTGGCGGAGATAGAAAGCTGGAAGGCTTTTTTGCCATTGATGTTAAATCCAGAAAAGATAAGTGGAGAATTATCTTACAGCCTCTGGATGAGAACGAGTGTCCATTTGTCCCATGTCATATTGATGTCATAGCTGCTTCTGTCAGAGTTATTGAAATAAGGGAGGTGAGTGCACATTATGAGTAATTATATTCAATATAATGATAAAGTGGCATTTCATCCTGGATATTATCTTCAAGAAATTGTGGAGAACAGTGGCCTCACACAGGAGGATTTTGCAAAACGTCTTGGTACTACGCCAAAGAATATCAGTGTTTTGCTCAATGGAAAGCAGAGCCTGTCGATTGACATGGCCACCCGGCTTTCCCGAATGTTAGGCACCACCATTACATATTGGTTAAATCTTCAGCAGGCATATGATGAAAAAAGAGCGGAGATACAATCTGACGAAGAATTGAAGAGAGAACGGGAAGTATTTAAACTGATTGATTACGAATACTTCCGTGACAATTTCAAATTTCCGGATCTCCCGAGGCAGGTTGATGAACAGATTAAGCGTGTAAGAGAATTCTTGTCGATTTCTTCGCTTACCGTGTTGGAAGAAGCAAATCTTGCAGTTAATTTCAGAAGCTATGCGGAGCATTTGAGTAAATCGAATACTGTGAATGCAAATGTTATGGTTCAGATTGCGGTGAATCAGACTCTGAAAAGGGAAATACCGAAATATAATAAAAAGAAATTTGAAGAGGCAGTTTCGTTTGCACTGACTCAGACGGAGAACCATAATGGCTTTTTTGATGCTATTACAAAGGCGTTCGGCGAAGCGGGGGTTGCACTCGTAGCACTTCCTAATCTTAAGAACTCCGGAGTGAATGGCGCATCGAAAAAGGTGGACGGAAAGGTAATGCTCATGGTTGATGATCGGAGACATTATGCAGATACTTTCTGGTTTACACTTTTTCATGAAATCGGACATATTCTGAATGGCGATCTGGGAATATCATTTCATGATGAGAAGGAGGATGAGGCTGATTTGTATGCACAAAATGCGCTGATTCCGACGGAGCAATATGAGGCTTTTATAGATCAGCATGATTACTTTGATGAGGCAGTGATCAGAGAATTTGCCAAATCGATTGACAGAGATCCCGGAATTGTGTTAGGGAGACTGATGAAAGACCAGAAAGTTCCGCATACGGATGTTAATTTGTCCAGAAAACTAAGACATACTTATCATGTTGAAATTGGATAGGACAGACTAAACTATATCGGGCTCAAGATGATTTCGGAAGGTGGGATTGTCTTGAGCCTGCAATTTTTAAAGAGAGCGAGCCTGTGAGGAGCTCGACCGGTCGATGTCAGAGCTATTTAGATCATATATGAGTTGACGGCGGAAATGATTAATTTTTCACAGATTGATGTCTGAAATGAAACGGTGAGTACAGAATTCCTATGAGAAACAAAGAGAAGATAGAAAGAAGCATGTTCCTGGGTGATACCTTGAAGCTCCCGGTTGGGATCGAGAATTTTGAAGAGATTCGCCGGGACGGTTTTTATTATGTGGACAAAACCGGTCTGATTGAGCAACTGCTGAATCAGTGGGGGAAGGTGAACCTTTTCACCAGACCGCGGCGCTTCGGCAAGACCCTGAATATGAGTATGCTCCGCTATTTCTTTGAAATTGGGGCGGATCCGACCCTTTTTGACGGTTTATATATTTCACAGAATCAGAAACTCTGTGCGGAATATCTGGGCAAGTTCCCGGTTATATTTTTATCCCTCAAAAATGTTGACGGACTTACCTATGAGAAGGCAATGTATCGTCTGACCGAGCTGGTTGGCATGGAGGCAGAGCGTTTTTCTTTTCTGCAGAGCAGTGAGAAGCTGGCAGAGAATGAGAGGGAAAGGTATCGGGCACTGACCACGCTCCGCGAGGGAAAATTTGCAATGAATGAGGACCTTCTGATCTCTTCGCTGCAGGTGCTGTCACAGCTTTTGTACAGGCATTATGGGAAAAAGGTCATCATCCTGATTGATGAATACGACGTACCGTTGGATAAAGCGTTTCAGCATGGCTATTACCGGCAGATGGCGGCTCTGATACGCGGCCTTTTCGGGCAGGCACTTAAGACCAATGACTGTCTGCAGTTTGCGGTCCTGACGGGGTGCCTTCGTGTTTCCAAAGAGAGCATTTTTACCGGTCTTAACAATTTTAAAGTGCTCTCCATTACGGACGCGCGTTTTGATGAGCAATTCGGGTTTACGGAAGGGGAAGTAGAGAAACTGCTGGAGACGTACCATCTGGAGTCTCACATGGAAGAGATCAAGCGATGGTACGATGGATATCGTTTTGGAGATGCGGATATTTTTTGTCCGTGGGATGTCATCGGGCACGCGGACCGGCTCGTTGAAGATCCGGGGGCCGAGCCACAGCCGTATTGGATCAATACGAGCAGCAATGACCTGGTGAAACGGTTTATCGGCAAGGCAGACAAGACAACGAGAGATGAAATCGAGAGATTGCTGGCTGGGGAAACCATTGAAAAAGAAATCCGCATGGAATTGACCTATGATGAGATTGACAGGAGCATTGACAATCTGTGGAGTGTCCTGTTCACCACTGGTTATCTTACCCTGGATGGAGAGCCGGAGCAGGGATTCTGCAGGCTCCGAATTCCGAATGAGGAAGTGAAGGAGGTTTTCCGTTATCAGATCCGGGAGCTTTTCCGAGAGAGCGTCACAAATCATACGGCGGGTCTGGAGACCTTCTGGAGAGCACTTTCGGACGGAGATGGGAAAGTGATTGAAGAGCAGCTGAACAGGATTCTGAGCAATTCCATCAGTGTTTTTGATGCCAGAGGAGAACGAAGAGAACGCGAAAACTCTTATCATACTTTCCTGTTGGGAATGCTGGTCGGGAATTCAGCCTGGGGTGTGAAATCCAATCGGGAGACCGGGGACGGTTTTGCGGATTTGATTGTTGAAACAGACAATCCGGATTCCGGGATGATCATTGAACTGAAAAGCGTTGACCGGTTTTCGGAATTGGACAGAGCCTGCAGACAGGCAATTGCGCAGATTCACGAACGAAGATATGACCAGATCCTGCTTAATGAAGGGCGGAGTGATATTCTGGCGTATGGCATCGCTTTTTATAAGAAGAGATGCAGGGTTATGGCAGAGAGGATGCAGAACGAATCTGTGATGTGATCAGGGGAATTCCCGGATATCCGGATGAAGGCAGAGATCGATCGGGAGAATGGATACTCGTGGATCTATACGCTGGATGCGGTGGCAGTTGAGATTGTGAAGCTGATGCTGGTGGTGGCGCAGCCTTTTTATAACACGCCACCTTCTCTATGCTGCGGAGACTGAGTAAAGTAAGGAGCAGAGTGCCTGACGCAGAACTAATGCGGCGACCGGAAGATATATGAGGGATTGTGAAGCGGATGCAGAAGAATAGAATTCAGTGGAAATATGTCTACAGATTCGCCTGTGCGGTGATTTTGACCGTGATTGCGTCAGGCCTTTTCCTGGCTTCCTGGTACGATTTCGTACAGGAGAACAATCAGACAGGGCACCTTCTGGGCTTGGGCAATTTGTCCATGTCGGTCCTTTTGTACATTGCCCTGTACGGCGGCATCGGGCACTGGCTCCATGCGTTCAAGATCGGCGTGGAGCGAAAGGCGAGCGTCATGGCCTCGCAGGTTTTGACCGTGCTGACGGCAGATGTGCTGGAGCTGTTCTTATCCCTTGCTATCACCGGACAGTTTCGTTTCTTCCATGAGTTTTTCCGGATCTATCTGGTCCTGTTCGTGATTCAGGCTGTGATTCTGGGGCTTCTGGTGATTCCGATGATCAACTGGTATCGGAAGATTTTTCCCCCACTCCAGGTGCTGGAGATCTACGGGGAGCATCAGAACCGCCTGTATGAGAAAATTAACGGGGTGCCGTATAAATATCATGTTGCGGAAATGCTTCCCTACACCGAGAAGAAATCGGTTCTTCATGAGGCCATGGAGCGGTGCGATGCGGTGCTCATCAATGATCTTCCGGCGGAGGCGAAGAATGAGCTTGTAAAGCTTTGCTTCGGAATGGACAAGCGGGTTTATTTCGTACCGAAGCTCTCTGATGTCATCGTGAAGGGAGCGGAGGAGCTGAACCTGTTCGACACGCCGCTGTTCCTGTCCAGAAACCATGGGATTCCGCTTCTGGAGCGGGCGGTGAAGCGTACCTTTGATGTAGTGCTCAGCTGTGCGGCACTGGTGGTTTTAAGCCCGGTTTTCCTGATCACGGCGATTGCCATCAAGGCCGAGGACGGGGGGGCGGTTTTCTACCGGCAGGAGAGATGCACGCTTGGCGGGAAGAGGTTCTGGATTCTGAAGTTCCGCTCGATGATCGAGGACGCGGAGAAGGACGGCAAGCCTCATCCTGCGGGCGAAAATGACGATCGGATTACCCGGGTGGGGAGAGTCATCCGCGCCTGCCGCGTGGACGAGCTCCCGCAGCTTCTCAATATCATCCGGGGAGAGATGTCGATCGTAGGGCCGCGTCCGGAGCGTGTGGAGCATGTGCAGAAATATACAGAGGATATTCCGGAATTTGTCTTCCGCACGAAGGTGAAGGCGGGATTGACCGGCATGGCGCAGGTCTACGGCAAGTACAATACGACAGCGCTGGATAAGCTGAAATTTGATATGATCTATATCACGAATTTCAGTATTCTTCTGGATCTGCAGATCATCTTCGAGACACTGAAAATCCTGTTCCAGAAGGAGAGCACGGAGGGGTTCTCGGAAGAGCAGGCGATGGAGATGCATGACGGAGGGGAAGAGAGATCATGACCCTGCATACATTCCGCTTTCCGATGTGACTGTCGATGCAGCAGCAGATGTATGAAAGAGGTTTCACGGAACAATGAATCAGGTCAAATTCAGCATTGTAACGCCGGTCTATAACGGCGAGGCATTCATAGCGCGCACCATCCGATCGGTCTTGGATCAGACAGTGCCGCCGTATGAGTACAATATCGTGGATGGCGGATCCACGGACCGGACGGTCGAAATTTGCAATTCGTATCGAGAGCAGTTCGCGGAGAAGGGAATCCGCTATCAGGTTATCTCGGAGAGGGATCATGGCATTTATGATGGCATGAACAAGGGGATCCGGCGTTCCTCCGGGGATTTTATCGGAATCATCAATGCGGATGACTGGTATGAGAGGACTGCACTGGAAACGATGCAGCGGCTCTATGAGAAGACTCATTTTGACATGGCGTATGCGGACATCCGGATGCATAACGGGGACCATTCCTTTATCAAGAAGGCATCGAATCCGAAATTTGTGTCTTCCAGAACCTGGAATCATCCGACGCAGTTTACGTCCCGGGAGATTTATCAGAAGAAGCTGTACCGCAACCAGTCGGTTTTCGATGATCTGGATATGCTCCTGTGGATTCACCGGCACGGGTACCACATCGAGGTGGTGAATGAGGTCCTCGCCAATTTTACCATGGGCGGTGCGAGCAACAATGAGAAGAAGTGGAGCGAGATCCGGAAAAGGATCCGCATGAAATCGGAGATTTATCGGGAGAACGGCTATTCCTGGATTTATACGCTGGATGCGGCGGCGGTGGAGATTGCGAAGAAGCTTCTTGGGAAGGGCACGCAATAGGATGGCAGGCGGAGTAAAAGGGCAGGAATTCTGGAGGCATCGTGATACTGCATACGTCGGACAGAAACAGGAAGGTATGTGAGAAGAAGTTCTACATGGCGGCTGCAAATGTGGCTGCCTGTCTTGGCGTGATCATTCTTCATACCAATTTTGTGTTCTGGACCAAGCCGGGCGGAAGACTCTGGATCACCTCCTGCTTTCTGGAGACCTTCTTCTACTGGCCCGTCCCGATTTTCTTTATGCTGTCCGGTGCGAACCTCCTGGACTATCCGGAGCGGTATTCTACGGAGGAGTTTCTGAAAAGAAGAGTGTCGAAGACCCTGATCCCGTTCCTGTTCTGGAGCCTTGCAGCGGAGCTGTATCTGTCAGCCCTCTATGATCGGTCCATTGACTGGAGCCTTCCAAGAGTGATGAATGACATTCTGAATGCGCGGACCTTTTCCGTATATTGGTTTTTCCTCCCATTATTTGCGTCCTATCTGTCCATGCCGGTTCTTGCCAGGGTGGAATCCAAAATCCGCAGTTACCTCTACGCGATTGTCTGCGGAATGTTCTTCGTCTGCATTCTTCCGCTTGCTTGCCGGCTTCTTGACATTCAGATGAATTCGGAGGTGATTCCGCCCATTGCGGGAGGCTATCTGATTTATATCATGCTGGGATATGTCCTGGACCGTGTGGAGCTTCCAAGGAGAACAAGATATGCCTTCTATCTCCTCGGAGTGGCCGGGTGGCTGATGCAGTTCGTGGGGACGCTCCTTGCCTCGGAGGGAGAGATCGGAGTCAATGTCACATTTAAGGGATATACCAATCTTCCGGCCTTTCTGCAAGCCATCGGTGTATTTGTTTTTCTGAAATCGGTGAACTACGAGAAGCTTTTCGGGAACAGGATGGAACGGGTGAGAAAATCGGTGATGTCACTGTCGTCCCTGACGTACGGAATCTATCTGATTCATTACTTTTTCGTTGTCGGCCTGCCTCGTCTTCTGGATATTCAGACTACGAAGCTGAGCTGGAGGCTGGGAGGTGCGGTCGGCATTTTCCTTCTGAGTGCAGGGATTGTCTGGCTGATGAAAAAAATCCCGCTGGTGAGAAGGCTGGTGCCGTAGGGGACTCCGGGTTCATGGCGGCGGAGCTCTCCATTACGGGTGCTTTGCGCGGTTCGAATCGAGGTGAATATGATGGCAAGACAGAAGGTGTATTACAATCCTGCAGAAGGAATTCAGCTGCGGCAGATGCTGATGGCAGCAGGTGATAAGGAAGATCTGGCGTTTCACGCAAAGGAGCTGGGCCTGCGAAGGCTGTCCGGACTCAGGAAGGCTGAGCTTGCGGAGAAGATTGCCAATGAGCTGCTGCAGCCGCAGGTGATGCGGCGTCGCACAGCGGTTTGGACAAGCGGTGAGCGGGCATTGTTTGAACGCTCTATGGAGGATCCGTTTGTCCTTTCGGAGGAGGAAGCTGATTTGGCATCGGACTTTCTCACATCGGACTATGCCTTCGTGAATGACGAAAATCAGCTTCGGATCCCAGTGGATGTCGCAAGGAGCTATCAAAAGCTGAATACGAGGGAGTACCGCCAGTATGCAAGGAAGCTGTCCTGGCTGTCGGAATGCCTGTACTATGCTTCGTGGATGTATGGTATTTTCACAAAGAGTGTTCTGCTTACCTTATTCAATTCGCGGAAGGGACTGCACATTTCGAAAGAGGAGTTAGCGCAGCTGTGTGCGGAATTTCCCAAGGATCTGATGATGTGCTGCTGGTCGGAGGACAAGAACACGATTGTAGCCGATGATCTGATGAAGCCGGCAGAACCCTGGAGATACGAATCGCTGCAGACAGAACAGGATGGAAAGGATTTCTATTTCCCGGAGACTTCGGAGGTGGAGGACTTTTATCGGAACGGGTATCCCGCGGGACAGGCGGAATTCCGGGAGCTCGGCAGGATAATGATGGAATGGGGCGGCATCGAAAGCGGGGATGTACCGACTTATCTGTTCACTGTCTGGAAGCGGATTCAGAACGGCGCTGATTTGGATGAACTGATGGATTCCCTAGGCGGTCTTGCCGGAGAAGAGGAAGAGAAGTGTTACAGGATCGTAAGCCTGGTGCAGAATCTGAACAATCACACGAGACTTCGGAGCAACCGGGGACATACGGCGGAGGAGATTTTCCTTCAGAGGCAGGAGCAGAGAGAGACGGTCGGTCCGCTCACCGTTGCGCCGGGAGGCAATGCGGCTGCAGATCTTCTGGAGACGGCGTCAGACGAACTGGCGGGAATGGGAATCCGGGTCGATCTGGAGAGCAATGCATCCAGGGCAGTGCAGCAGGACGGAAAGGTTCAGAAGATCTATCCGAACGATCCTTGTCCTTGCGGATCCGGGAAGAAATATAAAAAATGCTGCGGGAAAAATGTGGTATGAGGCGAGTACAGAGAGCCTTCTAGGCGGTTGTGTTTGATCTTCGAAGGCAGGATTGGTAAAATCAGAGTATCTTTTCTGAAACGGAGGGACAGCAAAAGAGACGGAAGCAGAATCCGGACAATGAGAGCTTTATTCGGAGCTGTATTTCGAGTGAGTTGAAAATTGAACCGCAGGAAGAATACAGATGGATGACGCTGGACGAATTGGAACAGGATGATAATGTCCGGAAGAAGAACAGTGATATTCTGAACTTTGTAAAAGAAATGGCTTGATTTGATGCTACCCGTGGTCTGATAGCGACCATGGGTGCTTTTTCTTATTATATCTGGCACAGATTCGGAATGCTAAATTATCTATAAAAATTTAATTGTACCTGGTACCAATGTTCTAAATTTAACAAAAAACAGATAAAGGAAAAGCGATGGGATTATATATTAAAA
>CALEFO010000127.1 GCA_937877165.1 uncultured Lachnospiraceae bacterium
TCCGCGTGATGCCGAAGAAGGCGGACACGAAGGAGTACCGGGTGTACCGGGAATTTCTGGAGTACTTTAACGTCAACCGGATGTACGACGTGATTTTCACGGAGGAGGGAAGCTACAGGAAGTTTGCGGCCTGCCTTGGTCAGACGATGGACAAGCCGTGGCCGAAGGAGGTGCAGGAAGACATCAAGGCGGCCTATGCGGTCTTTGTCCAGGTCTATCACCACGAGGGCGAGAAGCGCAGAATGACACTGGCGGACGGAGATGCATTCCTGACCTATCTGAATTTCTATCCGATCCAGAGCCTGATCAACGAGCCGAGGCCCCTTCTGGAGAATCGAATCGACCGGCTCTGGAAGGAATTTCTGGTGGATGCCAACGAGGAAGGCATCACGCTGGTTGAAACGCCGGAGGAGATCCAGAGCGGAAAGAGCTCATGGGGGAGTACCATCCGGGGCATTCTGCAGCCAAGACCCCGGTATTCCAAGGAAAATCCGCTGCATATGGCGTTCATTTATCCGAAGACCGCAGATAATTCCGGCTGGATTTACGGGCATGAGCTTGGCCGCAACTCGATTGAGAGCCGCTTCGGCGGTCTCGTGAAAACGGAGAAATTTGAGAACTGCGGCACGGATGAGGAGGTCCGGGAGGCGATCGACAAGGCTGTGGCAAACCATGCGGAGGTGGTGTTCACGATCTCACCGACCCAGATGGATGAAACGCTTCGCTCCGCCATTCACTATCCGGCAACGAAATTTCTGAACTGCTCCATCAATCTGTCCCATAATGCAGTCCGCACGTATTACGGAAGAATGCATGAGGCGAAGTTCCTGATGGGCGCGCTGGCAGCCAGTGTTGCGAGCAATCACAAGATCGGGTATGTTGCAGACTATCCGATTTACGGCATTGTCGCGGGTATCAACGCGTTTGCAATCGGAGCCTCCATCATTGATCCGAAGGCGAAGATTCATCTGAAGTGGTCGACGGACAAGGACATGAACTGGAAGCGGGAGTTCGAGGATGAGGGCGTCTATGTGATTTCCGGACCCGACTTCATCCGGCCGGCACAGGCGTCCCGTGAGTACGGAATTTACCAAAGAGACATGGACGGGAGGGTCATCAATCTGGCTGCTCCGGTGTGGAACTGGGGTACCTATTATGAGCTGATCGCGCAGAGCATTCTGGAAGGAAACTGGGATACGGCAAGGCAATCCTTTGAGGATCGGTCGACCAACTACTGGTGGGGAATGTCCGCGGGCGTCATTGATGTCATCCTGTCGGAGAAGCTTTCCTATTATTCAAGAAAGCTGGTGGATATGTTCCGCGCGGACATTGTTTCCGGAAGACTCAATCCCTTCATGGGAGAGCTTCATTCCCAGGAAGGCCTCATCCGGGAAGAATCGTCAAGAGGTCTGTCCAATGAGGAGATCATCACGATGAGCTGGCTCAATGACAACGTGATCGGCAGCCTTCCGAGGAAGGAAGAGCTGACGGAGGAGGCCGGCGCGGCAGTTGATGTCAGTGGTGTTCGCGGCGTGACGCAGGAGGGCAGAGCACAGCTATGAAGATTCTCGTAATCGCCGATGAGGAAGTGAAGGGGCTCTGGGACTTTTATGATCCTTCGAAAACCAAGGATGTGGATCTGATCATATCCTGCGGAGACCTGAAGCCGCAGTATCTGGAATTTCTGGAGACAATGGTGAATTGCCCGCTTCTGTATGTGCGGGGCAATCATGATACAAAATATGACATGATGCCGCCGCTTGGCTGCATCGACATTGATGATAAGGTCTATGATTACAAAGGCCTGCGGATTGCGGGACTTGGCGGCAGCATGCGCTATCATTTTGGGAAGGACATGTATTCCGAGGATGAGATGAGAAAGCGCATCGCGAAGCTGAATCGCCAGATTCTTCTGATGAACGGTGTGGACATTCTGGTGACGCATGCGCCGGCGCGCGGCTACGGAGATATGGACGATCTGCCGCATCTTGGCTTTGACTGCTTCAATGAATTCATGGAGAAGTGGCATCCGAAGTACATGCTTCACGGGCATGTGCACAAGAGCTACAATTATAAATTCATCCGGGAGCGGGAGCATGCGAGCGGGACGAAGATCATCAACGCCTATGAATACACCATTCTGGACATCGGAGAGGACGAGCATCCGGCGCAGGGAAGGACCGGATCGGCCCTGTACGACCTTTACATGAATTTGAAAATAAGAAAGTGATGAGGAGATTTTATTATGGAAATGCAGATGGAGTTTAAGCGCAAGCTTCCGATTCCGCAGGAGATCAAGCGGGAGTTTCCGCTTTCTGCCGAGGTGCAGAAGGTGAAGGAGGAGCGCGACCGGATCATCGAGAATATTTTCTACGGGAAGGATGACCGTTTCCTTCTCGTGATCGGACCGTGCTCTGCGGACCGCGAGGATGCGGTTCTTGACTACATGACCCGCCTTGTGAAGGTGCAGGAGAAGGTAAAGGACAAGATCTTCATTATCCCGCGCGTCTACACGAACAAGCCGAGGACGAAGGGTGTCGGCTACAAGGGAATGCTCCATCAGCCGGATCCGGAGAAGGGAGAGGACATGCTGGCAGGTATCATTGCCATCCGCCAGATGCATACGCACGTGGTGGAGGAGACCGGCTTTACCTGTGCGGAGGAAATGCTCTATCCGGAGAATCACCGGTATCTCTCAGATCTTCTCGCCTATGTCGCTATTGGCGCACGCTCTGTGGAGGATCAGCAGCACCGCATGGTTGCCAGCGGTGTCGGCATTCCGGCCGGGATGAAGAATCCGACGGGCGGCGATATTTCCGTCATGATGAATTCCATCACAGCGGCGCAGAGCAGCCAGACCTTCCTATACCGCGGCTGGGAGGTTGTCACGACCGGCAATCCGATGGCGCATGCCATTCTCCGCGGCTATGTGGACAAGTACGGACGGAGTCATGCGAACTATCATTATGAGGATCTGATCAATCTGAAGGAGGCCTACGACAAGGCCAAGCTTCAGAATCCTGCCGTTCTCGTGGACTGCAATCACTCCAATTCCGGAAAGCAGTATCTGGAACAGATCCGGATTGCGAAGGATGTCCTGCATTCCATGCGCTCTTCCCAGGAGATCCATGGCCTGGTGAAGGGACTTATGATTGAAAGTTATCTCGAGGACGGGGCACAGAAAATCGGGGAAGGCGTCTATGGCCGCTCGATCACGGATCCCTGCCTTGGCTGGGAGAAGTCGGAGAGGCTGATTTATGAGCTTGCAGAAGAACTCTGATACGGAACTGTTCGGGAGCATGCCGATGCTCCCTCTGATGCTGCGGATGGCGCTTCCTTCCATCCTGGCTCAGCTGGTCAACATGCTCTACAGCATGGTCGACCGGATTTATATCGGACATATCACAGGCGTTGGCACGAAGGCTCTTGCGGGTGTCGGCGTCTGTAATACTGTGATCATCCTGATCTCTGCATTTGCGCAGTTCACAGGCGGCG
>CALEFO010000128.1 GCA_937877165.1 uncultured Lachnospiraceae bacterium
AGAAAGCCCATTCGGGCATTTCTCCTCGGGGTGTCGCAAAAAACGCGGCACAGAAGGGTAAGCTTGAACGTGACATGAGAGGAGGTGGTTTTAATGGAACGAAGTACACCAGACAGTCCCGTCCCCGGGCGAAGTTGCATTAAAATCACACAAGGAGGATTCATGTCATGGAACTCAGAGAAGAAGAGGAGCAGAAGAACGAGAAGCTTTTGACGGAGCTTCTGGAATCCAAGCAGTACACGAAGCTTCGCCAGGCGGCGGCGGAAATGCAGGCAGCGGATATCGCCGCGATCATGGATGACATGGAGGACGAGGATTCCCTCAAGATTTTCCGGATTCTGCCCAAGAGCATGGCGGCGGATGTTTTCGCCAATCTGGAGCTGGATGACCAGCAGTACATCATTCAGTCCCTGTCCGATAAGGAGGCATCCAACATTGTCGACAATCTGATGGCCGATGATGCAACGGATCTTCTGGAGGAAATGCCGGCGAACGTCGTCAAGAAGATTCTGGCGAATGCAAGACCGGACACGCGGGCGGACATTAACCATCTGCTCCGTTACCCGGAGGATTCCGCAGGTTCGATCATGACAGTCGAGTATGTGGATTTGAAAGAAGACATGACCGTTGAGGATGCCATTGAGAGGATCCGCAAAATCGGACTGGATTCGGAGACGGTCAACATCTGCTATGTGCTGGATCAGGAGCGCGTCCTCGTCGGAACCGTGGCGCTGCGGTATCTTCTGATTCGCAAGCCCGAGGAGATCATCGGCGATATCATGAACGAGAACGTCATCTCCATCGGGACCATGGTGGACCAGGAGGAAGTCGCGGACATGTTCCAGAAATACGACTTCACGGCCATGCCGGTGGTCGACAACGAGAACCGTCTGGTCGGC
The DNA here is from genome assembly GCA_937877165.1 of uncultured Lachnospiraceae bacterium. Taxonomy (GTDB): domain Bacteria; phylum Bacillota; class Clostridia; order Lachnospirales; family Lachnospiraceae; genus CAG-791. The sequence goes on from CALEFO010000128.1 coordinate 900, forward strand.
ATCATCACCATCGACGATGTCATGGACATCATGGAAGAGGAGGCCACCGAGGATATTGAGAAGATGGCCGCAATTGTCCCTTCCGACAAGACGTATTTCAAAACCTCGATTCTGGAAACCTACAAAAACCGGATGCCGTGGCTCCTGATCCTGATGATCTCAGCGACCTTTACGGGAGCGATCATCACGAGCTACGAGAACGCGCTGTCTGCCTACGTGGTCCTGACGGCGTACATTCCGATGCTGATGGATACGGGCGGAAACGCAGGTTCTCAGGCATCGGTTTCCGTCATCCGCGGACTGTCGCTGGATGAAATTCAATTCAAGGATCTGCCGCGGGCTCTGTGGAAGGAGATCCGGGTTGCTGCGATGTGCGGCGTGACGCTGGCGGTCGCGAACTTTTTCAAGCTCCTTCTGGTTGACCGTCTGCCGGTCGAAATTGCATTGATCGTCTGCATGACGCTGGTGATTGTTGTGGTTTTCGCGAAGACCATCGGCTGCTGCCTGCCGCTTGTGGCCGCAAGAATCCATCTGGATCCCGCGGTGATGGCATCGCCTTTGATTACGACCATCGTGGATGCGGTATCGCTCCTAACCTATTTCCAGATCGCGACGCACATGCTGCACTTGGCGGTATAGAGAATATCAACAGGAGATTCCTTTCAAAATAAAACGTAAGAAATCAGGCTGTACGAGACATTAAGAAAATAAAAGTAAAAGAATAAAAACTCTCTGCCGGGAAGCTGTATTCCGGGCAGAGAGTTTTCTGTTGGATGTATCTGACTCAGGCAATCGTGCGGTTACTGCTTTGCTGCAGCGGCCTCAGCCTGCGCCTTCATGTTCGCAGAGATCTGGGCGCGCTTTCTGAGGCGGGGATCCAGAATCTTCTTGCGAAGGCGAAGATGCTTCGGTGTCACCTCGAGAAGCTCGTCGGTGCCGACGTACTCGATGGCCTGCTCCAGGCTCATGATCTTCGGCGGAACCAGACGGAGTGCTTCGTCGCTCGAGGAGGTACGGGTGTTCGTGAGGTGCTTCGTCTTGCAGACGTTAACCTCGATGTCCTCGGATTTGCCGGATTCTCCGATAATCATACCGGAATAAACATCCTCACCCGCACCGATGAAGAGAACGCCGCGCTCCTGCGCGTTGAACAGGCCGTAGGTGACGGCCTGGCCGCTCTCGAAGGCAATGAGAGATCCCTGTTTGCGGTAGGTGATGTCTCCCTTGTAAGGCTCATAGCCTGCAAAAATCGTATTCATGATGCCGTTGCCCTTGGTGTCGGTCATGAACTGTCCGCGGTAGCCGATCAGTCCGCGGGACGGAATCTTGAACTCAAGACGGGTGTAGCCGCCGTTCGCTTGTCCCATGGATACCAGCTCGCCCTTTCTCTGGCCGAGAACCTGAATGACGTTTCCGGAGAATTCGTCGGGAACGTCGATGATGCACTGCTCCATCGGCTCGAGCTTCTTGCCGTTTTCATCGTACTGATAAATGACCTCTGCCTTGGAGACTGCGAACTCGTAGCCCTCACGGCGCATGGTCTCGATCAGAACAGAAAGATGAAGCTCACCGCGGCCGGAAACCTTGAAGGAATCGGTCGTGTCCGTGTCCTCCACGCGAAGGGAAACATCGGTGTTCAGCTCGCGGTACAGACGGTCGCGGATGTGGCGCGAGGTGATGTACTTGCCGTCCTTGCCTGCAAGAGGAGAGTCGTTGACGTTGAACGTCATGGAAATTGTCGGATCCTCGATCTTCGGGAAAGGAATGGCTTCGATTCTCTCCGGTCCGCAGATGGTATCGCCGATGTGCATCTCGTCAATGCCGGAGATGGCAACGATGGAGCCCATCTTGGCCTCCTGAACCGGAACCTTCTGCAGACCCTCGAACTCATACAGGGTGTTAACCTTGCACTTGACGCGCTTGTCGTGGTCGTGATGATTGACGAGAACAACATCCTGACCGACGCGGATGGAGCCGTTGGAAACCTTGCCGACACCGATGCGGCCGACATAGTCGTTGTAATCGATGGTGGAGATCAGCACCTGCGTCGGTGCCTCCGGGTCTCCCTCCGGTGCCGGAATGTGATCAATGATGGTCTCGAACAGGGGCTTCATGGAAACTCCCGGGCTTCCGAGATCCAGAGTGGCGATTCCGGACTTTGCGGAGGCGAAGACAAACGGGCAGTCAAGCTGCTCGTCGCTTGCGCCAAGGTCCATCAGAAGCTCCAGAACCTCGTCGATGACCTGCGTCGGACGTGCGCCGGGGCGGTCGATCTTGTTGATGCAGACGATGACGGCAAGGCCGAGAGCCATTGCCTTGGAAAGAACGAAGCGGGTCTGCGGCATGGGCCCCTCGAAGGCATCCACAACGAGAATGACGCCGTCCACCATTTTCAGGACGCGCTCTACCTCGCCGCCGAAATCGGCATGGCCGGGGGTGTCGAGAATGTTGATCTTGACGCCGTTGTAATTGACGGCAGTATTTTTACTGGTAATGGTGATGCCGCGCTCACGCTCGATGGCTCCGGAGTCCATGACACGGTCTGCGACCGCCTGGTTCTCGCGGAATACGCCGCTTTGGCGAAGCAGCCCGTCAACCAGCGTCGTTTTGCCGTGGTCAACGTGAGCAATGATGGCAACGTTTCGGACGTCTTCTCTTTTCTGAATCATAAAAAACCTCTTTTTGGCAGCGTCCTGTGGGTTCATCCGATGCGCTGCAGTGCGCCGGAAGGGGATTCAGACAGCTACCTTAATATAATGCAAAAACGGTACAATTCAAACCGGACGATTATAGCATTGCAAAAGCGAACATGCAACATGGATTGAAGGGAAACGATATGGTAAAATAACTGCAAACGTATACCCGGACGGATTTGTCTGCCGAAAGCGGGCGACAAGACGTCGGGAGAGCAGGAAGCGGACAGGAGGAAGCATGAGCAGAATCATCCTTAAACTCAGCGGAGAAGCGCTGGCAGGAGAGAAGAAGACCGGATTTGATCTGGAGATTGTAGAAAGGGTTGCCGGTCAGGTGAAGAAGCTGGTCGAGGAAGGAAATGATGTCGGCATCGTCATCGGCGGCGGCAATTTCTGGAGAGGGAGAACAGGCACGGAGATTGACCGTGTGAAGT
>CALEFO010000129.1 GCA_937877165.1 uncultured Lachnospiraceae bacterium
TTCATGCACGGCTTTTTTGTTAGCCAGTACAAGCCTGCCTTCCCTTTTTCGCCAATAGAATCAGATAACTGGCAATTTTTTGCGCATTTTATGAAATCTGTGGTGCTTTTCGTAGCTTTTTTCCATTTCCGTTAATGCTTTATCGTGATAAATTAAGAACGTAGCTTTTGAAACACTTATGAGGAGGTGTATCAATGTTAGAAAAACTGTTCCAGCTCAAGGAGCACGGCACAACCGTCCGCACGGAGGTGATTGCCGGACTCACCACATTCCTGACGATGGCTTATATTCTGGCCGTCAACCCCAACATTCTGGGTACTGTCATGGACCGCAGCGGTGTCTTTGTTGCAACGGCACTTGCTTCCGCTCTTGCCACATTCATCATGGCATTCCTGGCAAATTACCCGATCGCCCTTTCCGCAGGTCTTGGCCTGAATGCGTACTTCGCATACACCGTCTGCCTGGGCGAGCTTGGCGGTGAGGCAGATGCATTCACCATCGCTCTGACCGCCGTTCTCGTAGAAGGCATCATCTTCATCATCCTTTCCTTCTTCAAGGCTCGCGAGGCCATCATCAACGGTATCCCGACCAACCTGAAGAACGGCATCTCCGCCGGCATCGGTCTGTTCGTTGCCTTCATCGGCATGCAGAACGCCGGCATCATCATCAAGAACGATTCCACTATCGTCGGACTGGGCAGCTTCTCTACTCCCGATGTCACGCTCGCGATCATCGGCTTCCTGATCATCCTCGCACTGGTTCATTACAACGTAAAGGGATCCGTTCTCATCGGCATCATCGCCACCTGGGTTCTGGGCATGATCGCTCAGGCAATCGGCTGGTATGTTCCGAATCCGGATGCAGGCGTTTACAGCGTATTCCCTGATTTCTCCGCGGGACTTCAGCTGGGCGGCCTCGCCAACACGGCCTTCAAGTTCAACTTCGGCTGGGCAGCATCCCATCTTGTTCAGTTCATCGCCATCGTCTTCTCCTTCCTCTATGTGGATATCTTCGATACCGTCGGAACCGTCGTCGGTGTTGCAGATAAGGCAGGCCTTCTGGACAAGGATGGCAAGCTTCCCCGCGTCGGCAAGGTTCTGATGGCAGATGCCGTCGGTACCTGCGCAGGTGCATGCCTTGGTACCTCTACCATTACTTCCTTCGTTGAGTCCAGCGCAGGTGTTGCAGCAGGCGGACGTACCGGTCTTACTTCTCTGACTACCGGCATCATGTTCCTCGTTTCTCTCCTGCTCTCCCCCATCTTCCTGGCAATTCCCGGATTCGCAACGGCACCGGCTCTGATCTATGTCGGCATGCTGATGGTTTCCTCCGTCAAGAAGATCGAGTTCAATGGTGATGTAGCAGATACCGCAGGCGCATACATGGCAATCGTTATGATGCCTCTTGCCTACTCCATCGCAACCGGTATCATGTTCGCTATCATGACCTGGGTTATCATCAAGGTTGTCGAGAAGAAGGCAAAGGATGTCAGCCCTGTTATGTGGGTTGTATTTGCACTCTTCGCATTGAGAATTCTGACACTTGTCACGAACTTCCAGTAAAGAATTTTCTCCTTCAAAAAATCTGTCCGGCTGCATTAGCAGCCGGACAGATTTTTTTTCCTAATTGTTCACCCCTTCAGTCGAAACTTCCTTTCTGTTTCGGCCCAAAGAGCTCTCCCCTTGCTTCCTTCATCCGATTTCTCGCAAGCATCAGACATTGCTCCAGATTTTCCGCTTCTGAATACAATCCGGCTCCTGCCGAAACATAGACGGTAACCGGAATCTCGCCGATCCGCCGGATCTGCCACAGCTTTTGCCGGATTTTTTCGATTTCCGTTTCCATGCCCTCAAGGCTCTCCGTCTGACAAATCACAACGAAATTATCCAGCCAGATCCTTCCGACGGCGCCTCCTGCTCCGACCGCTTCCTTCATATTGTCTGCGATCCGATGAAGCAGCCGCTCCCCCAGATCTTTTCCGTACTTATCCCGGAAGGCATTGTATTCATGTATATCCACATAGATATAGCCGAAATTCCGCTTTTCCTCCTCATATGCTTTTCGGAATTTCTCACTGACCTGCATGATCCCACGAATATTCAGCGCTCCAGACAACACATCAATGCTCTCCCTTGCCGGATCTGCATCGCTCTCCCAATCCGTAACATCGATAAAATAGCTGAAGATTCCAATGATTCTTCCATCACGGTACAGCGGCTGCTTATTCGTTAGAACATCATGCAGCACTCCTTTGACCAGGCATTTTTGCGGCTGCAGCAGCAGTGATCCTCCCTTTGCCAGAATGCTCTCTTCCTGCTGCCTGTATTCCGTTCCTGCAATATGCCACCCGAACTCCTCGTCCATTTTCCCATACAGCTCACTGGAAGAGGAGAGTCCGAAATAATCCAGAAACGACTGACTGGCCCCCAGGTACCGGCGTCTTTCGTCCTTCCAGCACAGCTTGATGCTGGATCCCACAAGCAGATTTCTCCAAAAGTCCTCCGGTGAGGCAAATTCCGCATTCGCGGTCACAAGTCTGCCATCCCCGGAAAGAGAAGCCGGAAGTGTTTCTGCAAACCTCTCTGCCTGTTTCCTGGCATTTGCAGCTGTGCTCCCGGGCAGCTCCTGCTGCCTGCTTCTCCAAATGGCATCCATATTGTCAAGAAGCTCTTCCTCCTGCACACTCTGCACGGCGGATACATACTCTCTTTTTCCCAATTTGGAGATCAGAACAAAAAGATGCCGTTTCCAGCGGTATTGTCCCGTATGCTCCTTCGTACGAAAATATCCGCTGATAAATCCCTTCGGACTGTTCTGCATTCTCGCATAAAGGGTTTGGGGATCCGCAAATTCCAGATACCGTCTCTGGTCTTCCGGATAAATGCGATCCCTTGCATAGCCTTCCGGATCAATGGTATGCTTCCAGTTCTCTTCCTCCTCCGGATTTTCTGCCTTCGTCAGCAGGGAGTGTGTCTTCCCCTGATCCGGATTGCTGATATAAATATTCTCGCAGGTCAAATACAGACTCCGGATTGCCTCATCCATCTCTACCTCATGATTCAGCTCCGAATTTTCCGTCATATCAGATACGCAGACTAAGAGCATTTTTTTGCCTGGCATTTCTCCGATGCAGGATGCCGTCAGCAAAAAGTACCGTCCATCTGATACAAAGCTCGTGCTGCGCCTCCCGGACCCGGCAGAAAGCTTCCCGGCTCCGTTTCGCATTTCCTCATAATCCGGAAAAATAGGATCATTGCACAGCTCTTCCAGAAGAAAATTGGAATCGATCCGAAGCCTTCCAAGGACCTCACGCAGCTTATCATTGATATACGGAATCCGAAAATTCTTCCCATCGTATTCAGCCAGCGCGATGCTTCTCTCATCAATCAGATTGACCTTGCCAATCTCATCATAATAATGGCCAAGAACCTCATTCTCCACCTTTTCCTTCTGCTGAAGGATCTGACCCACGCCTTCTTCAAACCGCTGCGGCTTTCCATAATAATATCCTTGAATTTTCTCACAGCCGATTTCCCGCAGGAAATCCAGCTGCTGCTGATTCTCTACTCCCTCCGCCAGCGTCTGAATTCCGATTTTCTTAGCCATATCCACAACGGAAGTGACAATCTTGCGGGATCTTTCCCCGGAGTCCGACAGAAAGCGCATGTCAATTTTGATTTCGTCAAACTGATAGTCCTTCAGAACATTCAGCGTCGAATATCCGCTTCCGAAATCATCCATCCATACCTGATAGCCGCTCTCATGGAACTGTTCCATCGTCCGCCGGACATGATTGTCGTTGTCCGCCAGCATGCTCTCCGTAATTTCGACATGGATCATCTCTTTGGGCACTTCATACTCCCGGGTGATCTTGTCTACCTCGCTCAGGATATCACACAGATCAAAGTCAAGCCGTGACAGGTTAAAGGACACCGGGACAAAGGGATGACCTGCATTCTTCTCCCGCCGGTAATCCTCGCAGACAAGACGCACAATCTGCAGATCCAGCTTATGAATGAGCATATTTTCTTCCAGAACATGGATAAAAAGAGACGGAGGCATCAGGCCGTACTCCGGATCCTCCCAGCGTGCAAGTGCCTCCATGCCGCACAGCTTTCCCGTCAGCGTGCGCATCACCGGCTGGTAATAGACATGAATCCATCCATTTTGGATGGCCTGATCCAGATTTTCCAGAATATAAGAGCGGCGTTCCATCGCAGCTTCCAATTCATGATCGTAATAATGCCAGAAGGTTTCTCCGATGGATTTCCCGCGCAGACTGTCCGCTGCCGTTTTGGCTTTATCCCCGGCCGCGATCACAGAATCCGACGGATCAATATCATAAATACCCGCGCGGATGCTCAAGATATTGTCACAGGAAATTTCCTGCAGGCGATGGTTTAATTCCTTCAGAATTTCTTCCACCTGATCCTGTTTGGCCAGAAACAGGAAATGATCCTCAGCGATTCTGCCAGGCAGTCCAATGGAGGAATTAGCCTGCAGTGCACGTGCAAAACGCCGCAGCACCACATCCCCTTCTTCATAGCCATAGCGCCGGTTGTATCGGCGGAAATGATGCAGATTCAGAAATACAATGACGGTTTCTGCAGCCTCCTCCGGAGGCATTCCCTTCAATGCCCTGTGCGCTCTTTCCGCGAACTGATGAAGTCCCCACAGACCAGTCAGATGATCCTTTCCGGCCAGCCACTCCTCGTTCTCGCGCAACCTTCCCCCAACTCTGTTCATTTCTCTCCCCCGCTGAGGCGAAATTCGCGAAGGCGATTTCGCCGAATGCGGCAGCATCGGTGCATCAGCACCGATGCTGCTGTTTGAAAGTGACCTACCAGTGTCACCTTCAAACGTCTTCCCCCTGCACAGTCAGGCAAAGAGAACAACCGCCTTCTTGTACAAAACATACTGTTTGTATTATACTAAATCGTCCGTTTTGTAGCAAATATTACGAATAAAAGGGGCATATTTTATGAATCCAATGATCATTTCCGATTCCCGGCGCAAGGCAGCCGGTGCCATTCTTACTCTCGCGGGAGGTGCCTGCTGGGGGCTTTCCGGCTCAATGGGTCAGTATCTGTTTGACAAGGAAGGCATGGATGTCCGTTGGCTGGTTCCGATCCGTCTTGGTCTTGCGGGCCTCATTCTTCTTGCCTTCTGCTTCGCAAGATCCGGACGACATATCTTCGATCCGTGGAAAACTGCCCGCGACCGCAGAGACCTTCTCATCTACGGTCTGGCCGGCGTCTCCGCCTGCCAGTTTCTCTACTTCACAACGATCCAGCTCTCGAGTGCTGCAGTCGGAACCATTCTGCAGGATCTCTCCCCCGCCATGATTCTTCTGGTTTCCTGCCTGCTTGCCAGGCGCAAACCAAAAAGTATGGAGATTTTCGCTATCCTGCTGGCCTTGTTCGGAGTCTTTCTTCTGAGCACCGGTGGCAATCCGCAGAAGATGCAGGTCTCCCCCGCGGCCCTTCTCACGGGTGTTCTATGCGCCATCTGTGTCACCGTCTACAACATGGTTCCCGGAAATCTCATGAAGAAATACCCGGTGGTCCTCATGCAGGGTTGGTCCTTCCTGATGGGAAGCGCGGCGATCGCTCTGATCTTCCGCTCCTGGACCTGGCAGTACGTCCCTACTCCCATGGGGTGGTTTGGGGTCGGCTTCGTAGTCATTGTCGGCAATGTTCTTGCGTTCCCTCTGTACATCCAGGGCATTAAATACATTGGCCCGGAGAGGGGAAGCCTCTACGGCTTCTCAGAGCCTGTCACGGCTGCCATCATTTCAACAACAATTCTCGACAGTTCCTTTAACCCTGCAGATGCCGTCGGATTCGCCTCCATCTTTCTGATGCTGGTTCTGATCTCACTTTCCGGAAAAAAAGTCAACTGAGATCCTTTTAAAAAGCCACTCGCACAGTCCCATACTGCACACCTTGCGTGCCGTCAGATGCACCAGCCTTCAAAAAAAGATGCCACAGCGATTTTGTGAATCCAGTTCACCTCCTGCGCTGCAGCATCTTTTTCTTTTATGCTTATTTCTTTGTGTTTCTCAGAATCACTCGATCACGTGAATCCAGCCTTCCGGAGCCTCCAGTTCGCCTTCCTGAATGCCAAGAAGGGTTGTGCGGAGCTTGTCCATCCACGGTCCGATCTTCTCCATACCAGAAGCCAGCTCATAGTCCGTTCCATGATCATTGATCTTGCCAATCGGAGAAATGACGGCTGCGGTTCCGCAAAGGCCGCACTCCTTAAAGGCGCCGTCCTTGACTTCCTGCCAGTATACCGGGCGCTCGTCCACCTTCATCCCGAGATAATGCTCTGCCACATAAACAAGGCTTCTTCTCGTAATGGAAGGAAGGATGGAATCTGACTTCGGAACAACCAGATGGTCGTCCTGATCGATGAAGAGAATGTTGGCACCGCCGGTCTCCTCAATCTTCGTTCTGGTCGCAGCATCCAGATAGATGTTCTCTGCAAAGCCTTCCTGATGTGCTGTCACAATGGCATGCAGGCTCATTGCATAGTTCAGGCCAGCCTTGATGTTGCCGGTTCCATGCGGTGCTGCACGGTCATAATCACTGATCTTTACGTAGATCGGCTTTGCACCGCCCTTAAAGTACGGGCCTACCGGGGTCGTGAAGACACGATACTGATAATCATCTGCGGGCTTTACACCGATTACCGGGCTGATTCCGAACATATAAGGACGGATATAAAGCGTTGCGCCGGTTCCAAAGGGCGGAACCCATGCAGCATTGGCCTCTACCACCTTGTGAATAGAATCCACGAACTGCTCCACCGGAAGCGGAGGCATCTCGAGGCGCTTCGCAGAATCATACATTCTCTGTCCGTTCATATCCGGGCGGAAGCATACAATATGTCCGTCCTTCGTCGTATAAGCCTTCAGGCCTTCGAAAACAGACTGACTGTACTGAAGGACACCTGCATCCTCGCTCATTACAATCTTATCATCATCAATGAGGGCACCCTCATCCCACTTACCGGCAGCTGCCGTATAATTGGCTACATAACGCTTATCGGTCTTCATATAGGCGAAGCCGAGGTTTGACCAGTCCAGATTCTTTTTCTCCATGGTGATCTGTCCTCCCTGTCTTATAATTGGTTCTGACTGTCCGCAAAAAACTGCACGACTCTTCTCGCGGTACCAGACGGAAAACCTCTACCCGCTCTTCCCGGATCTCTATCCTGTGCGGAGCAGTAATACGTAACGGTTTTGATTATAGACCGCGCCCATGCATTTTTCCAGTAAATCCGCAGGCAAACACAGCCAAAATCCATATTTTTCCGGATATTTATTGGATTCCGCGAAGCCGCATGCTCAGCCGGTGCACCCTTCTGACCAGAACAGGTGCCGCCGCAAGAATGGTCAGATAGGTTCTATCCCGGTGCGTCAGATACGGATTTTCCCGGATTGCAGTCCGATTCTCTCTCAAATACTGCAAAACATTTCTGTAAAATGCATTTTTTCGTGTCATCTGGGCAATCGGCACATGCAGCATATAATCCAGCCGTTCGTACAATCCGAATCTCCGCGCCGCTACCTGGAGCTTGGGGTAGCGCGGTACGAGCGTTTCCTCCACATAATCCGAGGCCTCAATGATTGCAATATAGGCCTTTGAAAACTGGTTGATATTTCTGCGCCGCGTAAGACTCCCCAGCCGATGTACCACCCGGTAGCCGATCTGCGGGAGATTGTAAACTCCGTCGATCACATCCACGAGGTGGGTCTCCAGACTAAAATCCTCACAGAGTGCTCCTACCTCAAAGGGATGTTCCAGAAGAATTTGCCGCGGAGTCAGCTTCGTGCAAAAGGAAGCATCCCCCGTATACAGAAGCATACTCTGGATAAACAGCACCGGAGGAATGAAGGTCGGCTCCTCCGGTGCGACAATCGCGGCCTCCAACAGCTTTCCTTCCTCGTCAATTTCCTCCCGTCCAATCTGAACCTGTGCATTGCCGCAGCCGCGGCAGCGCATTTCATCCATCCCGTTTCGGAGATTTGCAATCATATCCGGATAAATCAGATCGTCCGAATCCACGAAGCTGATGTATTCTCCGCGCGCCATCTGTACACCCGCGTTCCGCGCAGCGGACAGCCCCTGATTCTCCTGCGTCAGCACACGGACCCTCGCATCTTCCTGCTCCAGCTCCTGGCAGATCTTCCATGATCCATCCGTGGATCCGTCGTTTACCAGAATAATTTCATAATTCGGATCCGTCTGCTCCTGTATGCAGCGAACCGTTTTCCGCAGAAAAGGCTCCGCATTGTAAACCGGCACTACAACCGATATCAGTGCCTGCATATCCTTCCTCCCCTTATCTCCCCGTTTGCTTTTTCCTGACTGCTCCTGCAATTCCAGCGCCTGCTTCTCCAAGACTGCGCCACATGATTCTGCCTGCTTCCACTACCTCCCAGCATGGGATTCCGGCCTTTTTTCTGTCATCCGCGGAACCTTAAGAAACGGTCTAAGGTGCGGTGCGAGGCTGAGCGGCCCTTCCACAGGAAGGTCCGCGTTCAGCTCTTTCATTTCCAGGGCTGTTCTGCGCACACCTCCCGTGAGGCGGAGCCTTCGCTCATCGCAGGCATCCAACACCTTTTCTCCAAATACGAGCAGACGGTCCGCTGCTGCCTGGGCATTCCAGCTTCCCGCAATCGCCCGGTAAGAGGTTTCTGCAAATCGTTCGCACAGCTCGGGATCATCAATCAGGCGCTCCGTCTTCACCACGAGATCTTCCATATCCCCCTCTGCGAAAATATATCCATTGACACCGTTCTGAATCAAATACGGGACAGCGCCCGCCTGGGCGTCTGCAACCGGAGCGCATCCGCTGTTCATCGCTTCGTTCAGAACCGCCCCCCAGCCTTCCCCGTGATCGCTGGTAAAAACGAAAATATCACTGCGTTCCATCAGATCACGGACCACCTCCGGCGTACAGAGGCCGTGGAAAATCACATTTTCCTCCAGTCCATGCTCTGTCACATACCGGTGCGCTTCCTGTTCTGCGCTCTCATCTGCCGTGCTGGCTCCCCCGATCACATGAAGAACAAATGCTTTTCCATCCTTCTGCAGCCGGTCTGCCAGCTCAAGCACACGTTCCACGTGCTTAAATCCGACAAAGCGTCCTGCCCAGACCAGTTCCGCGGCGTCCCTGGCTCCACGACGTCGAACCGGCGGCTTCCCATCCTCATAAGAAATCAGCGGTGGAAAATATCCCCAGCAGTATTTTTTCTCCGGGAAGGCGCCGATCAGTCCGAAATCCGATGCCACATAGGCACCCGCACACAGAAGAAAATAAGGCTCCTTCCGGAACTGCGTGAATGCCCGGTATTTGCTGATAAGGCCGCGCGGCGAGACGGCCTTCCACTGACCGTCCTTATATATTCTCTCGCTGATCTGAAAAACGGGCCTGTGAATCCGCAGCCGTTTCGCAAGAAGCTCCTGAATCTCCGGAACCCACCCGGCAATCAGGATGTCACAGGACATGATCTCCCGCTCCGCTTCTGTTCTGTCCTCGCTCCACTTCAGGACCCAGTCCAGCTCTTCGGAGCGGTCCTTCCATCCCATATTCCGCCGCTCCTCTTCCATTTCCTCCATCTGCACGAAAACAAACCCGCTGCCGATCCGACTTCGCAAGGCCTCACAGAACGGAATCTGATGGTGATTGATGTAATTGGATACAAAGGTTACCGTAAGCGGCATCGCGGTCTCCTTCCCTTTCTCTTACGTGCAGATGCTGCGGTAAATCTCCAGAAGGCGCAGATAATTGGTATGCGGATTGTGACGGACCACTGCCTCCTTGTGTGCGGCACTGGCAAGGCGGCAGGCAAACTGATCGTTTTCAAACAGGTTGCAGACATCCTCGGCAAGCGCCTGCGAATCTCCGCCTGCAAACAGCAGGCCCTCCGCACCGTTTTCTACCAGGTCGCCGATCCCCCCCACCTTCGCGGCCGCCACCGGCATGCCGAGAAGCATTGCTTCGCACAGGGAATTCGGTGAATTCTCCATCACAGACGGGCAAATGAAAACATGACTTTTCAGAAACTGTGTCTTCATCTCCTCCGCAGAAAGAGAACCCAGCATGACAACATGCCCTTCCAGATGTCCCTCGCGGATCAGCTTCTTCAGATATTTTCCGTAGGCGGTAATCCAGAGTACGGAAGGCAGCCTTTTCGCAGGAATCCTTTCTCCGACATTCCCGATGATGGAATTTCCCGCCACATAGAGCTTCGCATCCGGAAATTCCTTCAGAATCTTCGGCATGGCCTGCAGCGCAAAGTGGAAGCCCTTCAAAGGATAGTCACCCTGACTTAAGAAAATACTATGCTTCTCGACTCCGTTGAGATCCCAGCGGCCCTCATAAAATTCCGGCCGAAGTGTTTCATTCATCAGATGATAAACAGCCTCCGGATGAATGGCAGCGGTTCCCTCACGGTCGAACGCGGTCCGTCCAGTGATATGGAGAACTTCCCGAATCGTACTGCGCTCGTTCTCCGCGCGCAGACGGAATTTCTCCTGCTGCTCTTTCAGGGAGTCGTGGCGCACAATGTCGCGGAAGGTTCTGGAGCGCTGTACCCGGTACGGGAGCTCTGCCATATAAGAATCCGCAATTGCTCCGCACAGACCCTGAATGCCGACCAGCGTCCGCTCCGGGCGCTGAAAGGCGCGGACCATCGCCAATGAGTGAGGAAACTCTGTACCGAAAATGTGCACCATATCCGGCTTGAAATCCTCCAGAATTTCCAGAAAACACTCCACCAGATTCCCGTCATAGATCTCCGGCGTGTTCAGATTCTCGGTGTATCCGTAGAACACCGCGCCCTCGATTTCCCTCCTGCAGCCTGCCAGCTGCTCCGGAACGGGGACACAGACCCCAAGCTCAATCAGATTCTCACTTTTTCCAGCCTCCACCTTCTCGTTGACCAGACGGTGAAAGCTTCCTGTCAGCCACCCCTCCCGGTTGGACGAGGGAAGTCCCTCCGCCTTCGCAAAAGCAGGCAGCATGATGTTGCACAGCCATAAAACTCTCATTATTTTTCAATATCCTGTTTCGTTTTTTCGGTAAATTCTGCTTCTGATCCAATCGTAGAACGACGCCGTACGCGGAGAAGATGCCAGCTTCTCCCGAAGCGGCTGTAGACTCAGAACCATCGCCGCCCGGAACAGGCGCACCTCCTGTTTCGTAAAATACCGTTCTGCAATTTCACGATGTTCTTCTGCGGACAGCTCACGGTTTTCCTTCGTCTCAGAAAAGCCTCCGCCCTCATAATCGGCAATGATCCGGTCCATCGGCACAGCCTTCGCGCCACGGCAAATCACACACCACAAAAAATGCTCGTAATCAGCCCTCACTCGATAGTGAAGATCAAAGGCTCTTGTCTCAAACAAGTTCCTGGAATAAAAGCAGGCCTGATGGCAGGGAAGATTGCGATACATGGCAAAATGCGTCATCTCCGGCTTCGCTGCGGCACGCTGCCCGGTTTTCTCTTCGAGTACGTCTCCGTAAAAAATCCATCCTGCAGAGCTTACCATACCCTTCTCCGCTTTTCTTTGGATGTCTTCCGCCGTCTTCTTCAGCACATCCGGCGCATGCAGAGCATCTCCGCAGTTCAGGAAATACAGGTACTCGCCCTTCGCCGCAGCAACAGCCTGGTTCATGCCGTCATAGATCCCGCCGTCCTTCTCCTGAATGAGACGGATCCTGCTATCCCTCGGCAGTGCTTCAATGCTCCCGTCATCAGAGCCCGCGTCCTTCACAATGACCTCGTAATTCGAAAAGGTCTGTGCAAGGATACTCTCCACGGTTTTCTGAAGACGTTGCCCCGACTGAAAACTTGGTGTGATGATACTGAAAAAAGGTGTGTTCATTTTCCTCCGACACTTGCGGACGGTGTCCGGTTCAGATCGTGAAACAGAAAGCTTTTATAAGGAAGAATCTTGATCGTATCGCGCCAGGCCGTCCGCAGAAACAGGGCGAAAAACAGCATCGCCGCCAGAATCACCAGCGCAGTCAGAAGCTTTTTCTCCTTCTTCCCTCTTATCCCTCGCTGAGGCGAAATTCGCGAAGGCGATTTCGCCGAATGCGTCAGCACCGATGTCACATTCAAACTTCCCGCCTCCGGAATACGGGCCAGCAGCATCGGAAGATAAAAAATCTGCGTGAAGGTCAGATAATAGCAGATCCTCGAAATCTCCGGAATGAACCAGCCGAACACATAAAGAAGAAGTCCCAGATACGTACTGTTCCAGTACAGCACAAGCTCTCTTTCACGAAATGCAGTTTCCCGCGCAGGTAAGATCTGCATTTCGCCGGCCTCTTTCTGCAACGCCTTGTTCTCTTCCGTGCGCTTCTCTACCAGATATGCCAGAAGAAGCACCGCCATGCAGCGCGCGATGTTGACCCAGGAGACACTCGTCCCTGCTGCCAGATCCACGGTTCCCTCCCAGGAAGGATACAGTGCAAGAAGGAAATTCAGCGCCCTCTCATGAAAGAGGAGCACCGAAGCCCCCAGCACCGCACCTGCTGCCAGATCCCTTTTTCTCCATCTTCGTGCGGCAAGCGGATACAGAACAATCGTCACCAGTGCCGACTTATGAAACAAAGAAGCCAGAAGTACCAGCGCGGCAAATCCCGCGTAATTTCTCTTCAGAAGGCAGGTCATTGCCATAAGCGCAAGAGAGAGTGCAAAATAATACCGCATGGTATTAAAGCTCTGGTAATAGTACCCGAACATCATGAACAGGAAAAAGGAAAAACAGAAGTTCTCCGCCTGCTTTCGGATAACCGTCAGCATAAGAAGAATGGTCAAAACCGCGTAGACGGCAAAAATCAGCAGATAATTTTCATACCCGCAGATTCCGTAAAGGAGCTTCGCCAGCAGGTTGAAGCCCGCCTCCGTCGGCACATAGGCATCAATCGACGCGAGATGGAAAAATTCCACATACCGCAGATAGTCATTGCCGGTTTCCTGCCGAAGAACCGCGGGAAGAATCAGAATCAGCGCGATCAAGCAGAGGCAGGATTTCCTAAGAAGGGCACCGCGGCTTCCTTTTTCCATTCCTTCCGTTTTATTCACAACGGCGGCAGCCGCCACCGCAGCTGCCGCGATCAGCAGGTAAAGTACCATTTCAGGCTTCCTTCATTCCCTTTTTCATGATGCGGTACGCGCGCCGGATCGGAATCTGCACACACATGGTCTTTCTATGCGCAAGAAGAAACCGAAGCGCCATGCAGCTCTGCAGATGACCATACAGATAATGATAGAGAACACCTCTGTCATAGAAGAATTTCTCATTATATCCGGTAAACCAGGTGGAGGACTCATCTTCTCTTGCCTCCTCATGGCCGATTCCGACTGGAACCGCCCAGATTTTCAGTCCCTTCTGCAGGCAGTCGTGAATGAACAGGCTGTCTTCTCCGTTGGAGTATCTGGCTCCGCCGCCAAAGAGCAGGGAAAACCACACATTCGCCCGCCGCAGACTGTCAAGCCTTGCCGCCATGGCATAGGTGGGATAACGCCCATAATTGTACCAGCGGACCCTGCCGACCTTCCGATTCTCGTAGGTCCTGCGGCTTTCCACAGCCTTTACATTAAACATCAGAATATCCGCCTGCGGATTCTCCTGAAATGCCTTCAGAATGCTCTCCTCATAGTCATCGTTATAAACAATGTCCTCATCAGCGAACAGCACGTACTCCGCATCCGCGCGCATCAGGGCATTGTTCCGGTTGCGTCCGACACCGCGTTCATTGAATGCCAGTGTCCGGATCAGCCGCCCCTTCCTTTCGAATTCGCGGTAGGAAACCTCCTGACACTGGTTGCAGATCACTGCCTCCGTAGACAGATTCATGTGATCCGCCAACGTGATGTCATTTTCCTGCACAGCAGCCACCAGGACTTCCAGCTGTACCCTTCCTTTCGCGCCTGTATCATCCGGATGCCTCTGATCAATCCGGTTGTAAACCTTATTTTCGTCCATAATACTTCTTCAAAAATGTTCCATCCGCATCCATCAGAATCAGGCCCGCTGTTCCTTCCTGCCTGGC
>CALEFO010000130.1 GCA_937877165.1 uncultured Lachnospiraceae bacterium
CGTTTTTTGCGGCACCTCGAGGAGAAATGCCCGAATGGGCTTTCTCCGATGGGATTATCCCTCGCATTTCTTTCCATTGCTTTTTCGTCCGGACTTCTTCCGGCAAAAATCCCTCCCGGTTTCATTGGGAATCCGCACCTGATAGAGAAAGGCGCGGCGGGAGGTAAGACCCACGCGTGCTGTCACCCCGATTTCGGTGAGGACCTTCAAAACGGCGGAATACTGAAGCGACTTTCTGTGAATGCCGACCGCGGTCTCCAGGTCCTTTGTGGTGAAAGGCTCCGGGAGTGGGTCCTTCGGGAGAAACACGGCGTAATCTTCCTTTTTCTGCAGGATAAGATGCTCGTAAATACCGGTTGGCATTCGGTCGAACCGGTGCGACCCCCGCTTGCCTCCGTTCCCCCATCCGTCCTGGATGCGGTATTCCTCAAGATCGAGAAGAAGCGCTTCCACCGTAAGATTCGGATGCCCGATGAATTCTGTGATCCTCGACAGCTCCCGGAACAGCTCGTAGAAGCTTCCGACACAGGTGGATGCGTTCCTTGCCGTGATTTCACCGGTTTCCGGGTCAATCCAGCAGACGGTTTTCCGATGTGCAATCGGATGAAGAAGGCGCACGTGATACTCCGGAAGGAAAGCCTCCAGTTTTCCCTTCATCGCGCCGAAATTCGCGGTCTGGATTTCGGTGATGGATTTTCTTTCCTTGTCGCAGATGTCTGCAATGAAGCTGCCGACGGGCACCTCCTGATGCTCCGGGCAGGGATCTATGTAATTTTTCAGAATGGCGTGCAGGGACTTCTCCTTCTGCATGCCGATTCCAGTCCGGATCCGTGGCTCTGCCGTGAGAATACTCTGCACAGCGGCATGAAAATCCTGCCGGTTGTCACCGGGCTCATCCTTCCAGTCTGTTTCGTCTGTCATTGGATACTCCGCCTTAGACAAAATCCGCGAATGCAGCGGTTGGTGCATCAGTAATCACCCTGCTTCAGAAGCTCGCGCACCCGGGCAAAGGCCTTCTCTTCGCCCTCTCTTGCCAGAAGGACAAGAAGACTCTCCAGAAGATCCGCCGTATCCGGGTGGAGAAACTGCCTCGTGTCACCCCTTTGGTAATATTCCATCGGATCCGTGTCCTTGTAGGAAGCACCGTTGTAGGTCTTGGACGCCGCGATCCGGTCCATGAACATTTCCATCACGTAGCGAAGTGGCATACGGCAGGCCATAATGCCGCTTCCTGCGATGCCGTCGTGACGGCGCGTCGAATAATCCAGCCAGTACTCGTAGTGATGGCGGTTTCTTCCCTTGTGATGAAGCCACGAGGTGGAAAGTCCCTTGTCCTCACGCTCCGCATTGTTCGGCGAGCGGGTGCCCTGATAATAGCGGGCTCCTACCCAGAATTCGGTCGGGCTGTATTTGGAGAGATCGTGTGTAAGTCCCTGCCAGTACAGTCCGACCTGAAAGCATTCCCGGCACACCAGATGGCGGTGATGCGTGATGGTCCGGAAATGCGCGATGGTTTTGCTTAATGTAATGCGGTTGTCAGTCATACTTACCTCTCTGTGCCGCATTTTTTTTGCGGCACCCCGAGGAGAAATGCCCGAATGGGCTTTCTACGATGGGATCATCGAAATTGGGCCGCTTGGCGGCACCAATTCGTGTTTGAATGCGATCGCATCGGCGATCACATTCAAACTTTATCTCTCCGGATTCCGATGGTCGCAACGGGGCGAAGTGTTTTCTCTTTCTCCGGCTGCGGCAGCGCCTGCAGAATCTGGATGGACCTTCCGCCGAGCATAACGCTCCTTTCGTCCGCAAGAATCTTTTCCGTCTCCGGGAACGGTTCATCCAGGAAGGTATCCATCACAACGTGCCAGCGGTACCCGTCCGGAAGCTTTGGAATCGCGAGCATCTGACTGTGCCAGTGCATGTTAAGGGCAACATACAGGAACGAATTCCTCGGCTTTTCCTCGTCATAAGCCTCCGGAAGAAGGATTCCAACGGTGTGGGAATAGCCGGACAAATCCGGCTTCCATGCCTCGCTCCCATGCAGGGAAATATCCGGATAGCCGATGGCGGCTGGATCATTGAAGCCGAACGGGCGGCTTCTGCGGAATACTCCGTGTTCCTTCCGGAATGCAATCATCTTCTGTGTGAAGGAAAAAATGGCTTTGCTTCCCACCGTTTCCTTCCAGGTCACCCACCCCGTCTCATTGTTCTGACAGTACGGATTGTTGTTGCCTCCCTGCGAGTTGCAGCGCTCATCGCCTGCAAGAAGAAGAGGCGTCCCCTGCGCAAGGAGATTGAGCGCAATGAGATTGCGCATTTGACGGGTTCGGAGTGTGCGGATGTCCTTCTTGTGACAGGGGCCCTCCACGCCGCAGTTCCAGCTCCAGTTGTTGTCGCAGCCGTCCCGGTTATTCTCGCCGTTTGCCTCGTTGTGCTTCCAGTTGTAGGACACAAGATCCGCCAGCGTAAAGCCCTCGTAGTTCGTCACATAGTGGACGCACCCATGCCCTGACGGAACCGAGACAAAGGCCTTAATGAATTCGCGCAGAACCTGATTGTCGCTCTTAACAAAGCGCCTTGCCAGCGTCTGGAACGTGTCAGTGTACTCGCAGAGGTGCTGCACCGAAGGCTTCCCGACCGTCGGATTCTCCCTGTCTTCCCTCTGCAGTTCTTCATACGGGAAATCATAGTAAAACAGCGCCGTGTCGCTCAGCATCGGATCCGAGGCAATGGTCTGCAGTGCTGCCGCGTTTCCCTTGAGATGAAAGCCGTCAATCTGGTAGTGCGTCACATAGAAGCGCGCTGTTTCGAGCTGCGTCTGAATCGAGACATTATCCGGGAAATACAGCTGAAGAAACACCTCAATGCCGCTGCGGTGAAGCGTCTCCACCATTTTTCGGAACTCAAGCTGCGGAGTGTCGGAAAATGCGTAGGCACTCTTTGGAGCAAAATAGCATCCTTCTCCGAAATTCCAATAATTCTCCTTCACCGGCTGCAGAGGCGCAGATACAGCAGCTGCGACCTCTTCGGTGATTCTGCGGGACTCCTCTCGGTCCTCTTCGCTCCGGCCCTCCGGCTCACCGACAATTTTGCCAAGAGCCTCCGGGCGAAGCTCATAGATGGGCATCAGCTCCACACCGTTGATGCCGAGCTTTTTCAGATAAGATGCCTTGTCCGCAAGTCCGCGGAAGGTTCCTCTTGCCAGGGAACGCGAGGTGCGGGAGGCCGTAAAGCCCTTGACATGCACGCAGTAAAGAATCCGCTCCCGCCAGACGCGATGCTTCAAGCTCCCATACGCAGGAAGTGAGTCTTCCGGGAACGGGTACAGGCGGGAGAGCGTCGTCTTCTGACCATTCAGGCTTACCTCAATCAATCCCCTGGCATAGGGATCATCGAACGTATAATTGTCCCGATAATAGCGGTAGCCCCACTCCCCCGGCGTCAGCCCGGTAATTTTCACGGAATAGAGACTCCCATAGCGGTAGTCGTCCGTAAAGGGAATCCGGACCTCCTCCAAGTCCGGAAGATGACAGAGAATCAGTCCGCAGCAGGAACACTCGCGGAAAACGCAGCTGAACACAGCTCCGTCCTTCAGAATCATGGTTCCCGGACGAACGGTGTACGCCGGTGATGCAGTCAGTGCATAAGGCATCTTCTGTCTCCTCCTCAAATTTTATACAGAGCTTATATTAACATAGATTCGATGCCTCCGCGGAACTTTCATTGTGATTTCGGTTTAATGCTTTTCTGAAATCCGGGAAACCAGCGCTTCCCATTCGCTGTCGGAAAGTCCATACGGCGCAGACAGCGAGTAGGAATACCCGTCCGCAGACCAGATGGCCAGAACCGCCTTTTCTCCGTTCCCCTTCAGCGTGACTCTGCTGTCTCCTGCGAAAACCGTCCGGACATCTGCATAGGTGTTGTAGTCGCCGGAATTGTCTTCCGTTCCCTCCGAGATGCGGAAGCAGAATTCGTCCGATGCTTCCCCGCTCCCGCGGTCCGCCGCGGCATCACCGGAGGCATCGTCAGAGACGGTGCCCCGGTAAGTAATCTGTGCCATCTCTCCCCAGTAGGAGGTGTAGATGATCTCCTCCCCGGTAAAGGAAAGGACCTCCGTGAGATACCCTGCAATGTCGGGAACCGCAAAGCCAACGGCTTGAGAGAGCTCCTCATCCGAGCTTACATCCACCATGCCGTTTGCGATGGAGAGCGCAGATTCCTCCGTCGCTGACGTCTTCTCTTTCGGAGTGGCTGCGGATCTTCCTGCCGCTTCTTCAGTATCCGGCTCTGCAACTTCCGCGGACATCATCGCTGCAGGTTCCGCATAGGAAGGAGTATTTTTAATGAGGAGGCCACTTGTCAAAAGTACCAGCGCGGCACAGGCCGCTGCCGCCAGAATTCCCTGCAACGCAGAAAAGCGGGCTATGCGCGTAGTACTCTTCTTTTGGGGCGTAGGCAAAACCGGATCGTTAGACGCCGATTCCGCAGCCGCAGACGAAACATCTGTCATCTCTTCCGCCACGTTTTTCAGGATCCGCTCTCGCATCTTTTCCGTCATCGTGAGCTGTTCCATGACTTCTTCATACCGCTTCTTCAAAGTCGTAGTCCTCCTTCAGAATTTTTTTCAGCTTCAGTCTGGCGCGCCGAAGATCCGAGCGCACCGTGGACTCTTTTTCCTTCAGAATCTCCGCAATCTCCGCCGTGGAACATCCCTCCTGATAGAACAGGTGAATGGCACTGCGCTGACGCTCCGGAAGGCTTTTTACCGCCTCCCAGACGAAGGCGAGGTCTTCCTTTTCTGCTGCGGCAAGATCGTCCTGCAGCTCATCCGTGGTGCGGATGGCATTGTACTGTATCCGGTTTCTGGACAGATTTCCGGCAACACGAAACAGCCAGGCCTTCTCGTGTCGGCTGTTCTCGAATTCCGGACGGGTCTTCAGAAACTGTATGAGCGTTTCCTGCAGAATTTCCTCCGCATCGCTTGTGTTATGAAGGAAGGTATACGCATACCGAAGGAGCGCGTTTCCGTATTCATCCAGAATCCGCTCCGCCTGAAGGTTCCAGCCTTCTTTGTTGTCCTGAAGCTGCATGTTCGTTCCTTTCCCGGTGTCTCACACGCCGGTCTGATTCATTCGGACAGAAGACGTGAGCGACAATTTCTCATCCGTATTACTGTCTTCTATTCTGTATCACAATCCTGCACCCGGAAATGTTGCAGGAAAATCACCTGGAGCCCTTCCAGGTCTTTACACCGAGCGGCTCCAGAAAGCGGGAGGGCCTCCGCGGATTTTCCCTGCTGCCGCGAAGGTACAGAAGATGCAAACGATCTCTTGCCCGTGTGACCGCCACATAGAAAAGTCGCCGCTCTTCCTCCAGTGCCTCGGCGCTGACGGCCCGTCTGCCCGGGAAAATTCCCTCGTTGAGATCCGGAAGATACACCGTGTCGTATTCCAGTCCCTTGCTCGCATGCATGGTCAGGACATGGACCCCCGAAGGACGCAGGTTCGCCCCCTTAGTCTCTGCTGGGAGTTCTTCCTCTGAAATATTGTCCAGCCTGCGCCGGAGCTCTGCCATGCTCCCGCAGAAAGCAGCCTTTTGCAAAAGCGTTTTCCAGACTGCCGCATTTTCTTCCCGGTCTCCCAGGATGTGATGAAGAAGCGCCAGGGAATGCTCCGGAGAGAGCCTTTCCAGCATCTGCAGATCGCGGCAGAGCTTTCCGAGGGCCTTTCCCTCTGCGGACCGGTCCGGATAGACCTGCAGAAGCTCCTTTTTGGTATAACTCTCTTCCCGGAATTTCTCCCGAAGAAGAAAGCGCTCCGGCCGGTTCATCACAAGGAACAGGTCACGTCGGAGTATTTTCCCGGAGGACAGCTCATCAGAGAGACGGTAGTAGGTCTTGATCACGAACAGCAGATCCCTCTTCTTTTGCAGAAGCCTTGCAGAGTTGCTCTTCCCGGAGGGGCTTCTGCCCGCTCCCTGCAGGCAGAAGGTAATTGTCTCCTGTTCCAGAATCCGGAGAACCCCCTGCATCTGCGTGTGGGAGCGCACGATCACGGCACTTCCCGACCGTTCCTCCGGAGAAGCTTCGCGCAGCCTTTCCGCGATCCAGAGATACTCCGCCTTTTCCGTTTCAAAATGGTTCATCCGGACGCAGACCCCGTCCGGAACAGCTCTTCCGAATAATACGCCAGAGGACACCCGCACCGCACCTCCCGGATCCGGAAGAAGTCTTGCAGCCACCACTTTTTTCGGCAGCCGCACTTTGTTCTCCTCAATGATCCGCTGACCGCAGGACACAATCGGCGCGTACGAGCGGTAATTGATATCCAGATGGATCACGCGGGTTCCCGGGAAATACTGCGGAAAGTCAATCATCAGCCGGACATCTGCCCCGCGGAATTTGTAGATGGACTGATCGTCATCTCCCACGGCAAACAGATTGGCGTTCTCTCCCGCAAGAAGCCGGATCCCCTCGAACTGCTCCCGGTTAATGTCCTGAAATTCGTCGATGAGAAGAAAACGAAACCGCGCCTGCCATTCGGAGAGAAGCTCCGGATTCCCGTCCAGAAGCCGGATGCACCTTACAATCATATCTTCGAAATCAAGCAGGGAATTTTCCTGAAGATAGGTCTCATAATCCTTCAGGAGATTCCGGAAATTCTCCTGCGTGGGAACTTCTCCGGAGGATTTGGAACGCGAAATCAGAGAGAAAAGATCCGTAAGCTCTTCGCTCTGTGGAGGGCGATGATAATATCGTTCGAACAGGGTGGATAATAAATTCCGGGATCGGGTGCTGTCCAGAATGGACAGTCTTTCCAGAGAAGATGATTTCAGAATCGAAAGAAAAACCGAATGGAAGGTGCCGAAGGTAACTTCGCGGAAGGAATCCGGAGAAAGATCCGGGTTCGGGAAATTTCCAATCTCCCGCACTCTTTTCAGGAACCGCTCCTGCATCTGAACTGCGGCAGCTTTGGAAAAGGTCAGAACCAGGATTTCCGAGGGTGGGACCTTCTGCTCCAGAATCAAAAAGAGAATCCGCTCCACCAGCACGAATGTCTTGCCGCTTCCCGGGCCTGCGATCACCTCGCAAGGCCCGCGGAAATGGCGGATTGCCTCCTGCTGGTGCGGATTCCCACGGATCTGCAGACCAGTACCCTGCAGATGATTGCTATAAAGTTTATTCTGTCTGGTCGAAGTCAGTGTTCCTCTCCCTCGTCGGATTCTGATGAAGCTGTCAATGAACGCTTCACCAAAACTGCGGTGTGCGGCAAACTGCCTGGAGCCAATTATTTCTCAAGCTTCTGAATGGCCACAGCAATCCTTGCAAGGGTCTCTTCCTTGCCGATGATCTCCATGATCTGCGTAGCCCCTGCCGGAGTAACGGTCTTTCCGGAGACTGCGATGCGAAGAGCCCAGATGACGGTCTTGTTCTTCAGCCCCTTCTTTTCGGCGTAAGCTGAAACCTTCTCAAAAAGGGCATCGTTCGTAAAGACGTCCTGTGCCTTTAGAATCGGCACAAAGTCCTTCAGAATCTGCAGGCTGTTCTCCAGCGTTGCCTTCTGCTTCTTATTCTCGAACATCGAGGCATCATAGTCCGGCAGCGCCTCGAAGAAATCTACCATCTCTTCGATGTCCGGGAACACCTCGATTCGTGTGCGGACGAGCTCGGCAATCACGTGGAGATCCAGATTCTCCTTGTGCAGAGCCTTCTTCAGATAAGGCTCTGCCAGCCCATAGAATTTGTCCGGATCCATGGCCTTCAGATATTCCCCGTTCATCCAGCGAAGCTTCGTGTAATCAAAGACCGCGGGGGATTTTCCGATGCGGTGATAGTCAAATTCCTTCACGAGCTCTTCCAGTGAAAAGATCTCGCGGTCAGAATCCGGAGACCAGCCAAGAAGCGCGATGAAGTTGACCACTGCCTCCGGAAGAAAGCCCTGCTCAATCAGATCCTCGTAGGAGGAATAGCCGCTTCTCTTGGAAAGCTTCTTGTGGTCGGCGTCGGTGATCAACGGGCAGTGAATATACTTCGGAACCTCCCAGCCAAAGGCCTCATACAGGCGGTTGTACTTCGGGCTGGAGGAAATATACTCGTTGCCGCGGACAACGTGTGTGATTCCCATCAGGTGGTCATCTACAACATTGGCGAAGTTGTAGGTCGGGAAGCCGTCCGACTTGATCAGGATCATGTCATCCAGCTCGCTGTTGTCGACCGTGATGTCGCCGTACAGCTCATCGTGGAAGGTCGTCGATCCCTCTCTTGGATTGTTCTGACGAATGACATACGGCTTTCCTGCCGCAAGATTTGCCTCGATCTCCTCCTTTGAGAGGGAAAGGCAGTGCTTGTCATAGACGCTGATTTCCTTGCCGTCCACAACCTGCTTCAGGCTCTCAAGTCTCTCCGGCGTGCAGAAGCAGTAATAAGCCTCACCCTTGTCGATCAGCTCCTTCGCGTACTTCATGTACAGGCCGCTCTTTACGCGTTCGGACTGCACGTAAGGGCCGACAGGACCGCCAAGATCCGGTGACTCATCGGGAATGAGGCCGGTCTGCTTCATCGTGCGGTTGATGATATCCACCGCCCCCTCCACATAGCGCTCCTGATCGGTATCCTCGATGCGGAGAATGAAATCGCCGTCCTCGTGCTTGGCGATCAGATAGGCATACAGAGCCGTGCGAAGATTCCCGACATGCATTCTTCCGGTCGGACTGGGTGCATAACGTGTTCTGATTTTTACTGACATGATGTTCTATCCTTTCTGTTCACAGGCCGGGAAAAATGCGGCCTTCGTAATATTGATATAAACGCCCGAAAAGCACTCTTCTCAGTATAGGACCGAGCGTCCGGGATTGCAAACCGGCTCCCGGAAGGAGCCCTGAATGCAGCAGTCAGACTTTCGCACCGTCAAAAGATCTCCTGCAATTATCTGCAGTATCCGGTCGCCCGGTCCACGACGCTTTGGTACTCACCCTCTCCGTGGAAGGCACGGTAATTGTGCATGGAAATATCAAAGATATTCTGCAGCGTCAGATCCAGGTGAAAGCCGCCGGTGATATGCGGAGTCAGAAGAAGATTCGGCACATCGTACAGAGGATCCTCCGAAGGAAGCGGCTCCGTCTCACAGACATCGAGCCAGATCCCGGCAAAGCGTGAGGAAACTCCCACATCCAGAAGCGCGCGGTCATCCACCACGTTCCCGCGGCCGACATTCATAAGATACGCTCCCTCTTTGCAACAGGAAAGAAGCTCCCTGTCAAACAGATGATACGTCTCCTGCGTGCCGGGAAGGCTTACGGCAATGACATCTGCCTTTGCCGCTTCTTCCTTCAGCGCCGAAAGCGAATGGATTTCATCCAGACCTTCCGGGCAGTGATCCGCTCTTCTCCGAATGCCGACAAGCGTGCTTCCGAAGGCTTTCATGCGGCGGGCGAATTCCATGCCGATGTTGCCGGTTCCGACGATCAGAATCCGTTTGCCAAGGGGGGTCGTCACAAGCCCCTCATCCGTCCAGAGATGCTTTTTCTGGTCTTCCAGATAGGAGGGAACCTTCTTCATCATATTCAGCAGCATGCAGACCATGTATTCGGCAATTCCGGTTCCATACGCGCCGGTCGCGCTGGTCAGGACTGTTTGCTGCGGAAGAACCCCCTCTTTTACATAAGCATCCGCACCGGAGGAATTCAGCTGCATCCAGGAAAGCTTCAATCCTCCCGCCGCCTGTGCCTCTGCCAGTTTTCCTGCCGGGACATTGCCGATTATGGCATCCACTTCAGAAAGGGAAACCGGCTCCTTGCCACCGGTCTCCTGAAAACCAAGACCGGACATGGACAGCTGAAGCGGGGAGAAATACAGCTCGTCGCCGTATCCCGCCGCCAGTTTCCTCAGCTGCGCGAGCTGATTGTCAGTAAAAGGCGCCTGTACATAAATTTTGCTCATTGGATCCTCCTCATTTCCGGATCGATGACGGATTGGAATAGCATTTACTATAAATTCAGATATTTTTCCCAGCTTTCATGGTCGCCGGTTCCTTCCAGCTCGAGCCGGTAGGTGTGATCCTCGCCGCGGATACAGACGATGTATCTTTCGTTTTCCTGGCGAAGCTCATCCAGTTCACAGCCGAGAAGATTTTTCAGGACAGCTTCCCATTCTTCTCCGGGGATGGCTCTCTCCGGAGTCTCCTGAATCAGCCGGAAATCCGCGTCGTAGACCTTATAGGATTCCTCGAAGAGGCCTGCAATCTTCCCATTCTCCACCTTCAGCGCCAGTTCATTGCAGCGCATGGTGCGGATGTCGCGGTTGGTGGAATTCTCCGGAAGAATGCGGACGTTGTCGAGAAGGAGCGTGAATCCACCCGGAGATGGCCGGAAATCCTCCACGACAGCCTCCCCGAATATAAAATGCTCCAGTTCATTTTGTGTCTGATAACTCATTGATCTGACCTCTTTTATCTCTGATTTCCCGCGTTCCTGCCAGAAACTGCGCAGAGGACACGGTCACTGTCTCCCGGTGCTTCCGAAGCCTCCGCGGTCCGTTCCGCCAAGGGTCTTTACTTCTTCAAAAACAATGCGGGGCTGATGCTCCTGAATCCGGAACTGGCACACCCGGTCGTTGACATGAACCACCGTATCCCTTGTCGCGTAGACCGGCATTTTCAGAACATCGCCGTCGCCGCAGTAGGACTCGTCCACTACGCCGATTCCGTTGGACTGGATCAGTCCGTAGTTCTTGAAGGTAGACGAACGGGGCGCGGTGATCATCTCGTAGCCCTCCGGGAGCTTTACGCTGACGCCAAGGTCAATCAGCGCAAACTCGCCTGCCTTCAGGTGATATTCCTTCGCCGCGCGAAGATCAATCCAATCGCTCTTTCCGTCTACATAGGTCAGATGATCAATTTCATCGCTGTGATACAGAATCCGGATGGTCTTTTCGTTTTTCTCTGACATTGTGATACCTCACTGCTTTCCCATGGGGTCGAGATTCGGCTTTTTAACCCCGTACATCTGATCCGCCGCTGCCGTTGCAAGGCGGTCACAGCGCTCATTCATCTCCTGCCCGGTGTGCCCCTTGACCCAGTGCCAGGAGATCTGATGCCGGGAAACGGCTTCCAGCATTCGCTTCCAGAGATCCTGATTCTTCACCGGGGCTTTGGATGCGGTTTTCCAGCCGTTTCTCTGCCAGGAGCCGACCCAGTTTTTTGCAAAGGCATTGATCAGATAGCTGGAATCCGAATACAGGTCCACGCTGCAAGGCCGGTTTAAAGCCTCCAGCGCCGTGATGGCGCCGAGGAGCTCCATCCGGTTGTTGGAGGTCGGGTTAAAGCCCTCGGAGAACTCCTTCTCGTGCAGGACTCCCTTCGGATCCGTATACTGAATGACGGCACCGTATCCGCCGGGACCGTCCGGATTTCCCCTGGCCGCCCCGTCGCTGTAGATAATGACATGCATTTCCGTGTAACTCCTTATAGCTTTATCGCTTCCTCCGGCATCCACTTGCCGGTTTTCTCGAATTCTTCCGCCCGTTTCGCGGCGCGCCGTGTCACTTCCCTGTCGAAACCGATGGAATCCAGCAGCCGGATGGCGTTTCTCGTAGTCGCTCTTCCCGGATAAAGCTCATAGGAAAAGACGACATCGCCGTCCTTCAGTTCCTCCTCGAAGTGATAGTTGTCGTACTGATCCTCCAGAAGTTTTGTCAGCTCAATGTCGTGCGTCGCCGCAAAGCAGAGAACCCCGCGCTCCGCCAGGGTCCGCAGAATTTCCGTGGAGGCCGCGATGCGTTCCACGGTATTGGTTCCGCGAAGAACCTCGTCGACGAAGCACAGGACCTTCCGGCCCCCGTCAGCAGAAAGATCGGCGATGCGCTTCAACGAACGGATCTCTACCATGAAGTAGCTCTCCCCGTTCAGAATGTTGTCTCGAAGCGCCATGGAGGAACGAATGCGGTAATGGACTCCCTGGTAGCTCTCTGCCGGGCAGAAGCCGATGGTCTGCGCAAGAATCGCACAGAGCGCGGCCGCCTTCAGAAACGTGGATTTGCCGGAGGCGTTGGAGCCTGTAAGAAGGACCGGGCGTTTCGCGTCTATGCTGTTCGGCACCGGATCCGCAAGGAGCGGATGATACAGGCCGCGGATGCACAGCTCTCCGTCACCTGCAAACTCCGGAAGGCAGGTCACCGGAAGGCTCTTTTCAAACGAGGCCAGAGAAATGGCGG
>CALEFO010000131.1 GCA_937877165.1 uncultured Lachnospiraceae bacterium
TGCGTGTGCTCACTCCAAGCAGGAGGAAGCAGCATCAGCTGCTTCCGAGTGCCGCGAGGGGAAATCCGCGAAGGCGGTTTCCCCGACGCCGGAGTTGGCACACTGCGTGTGCTCACTCCAAGCAGGAGGAAGCAGCATCAGCTGCTTCCGAGTGCCGCTGCCTGGCGGCCTCATACATCAGAATCCCTGCGCTCATCGCCGCATTCAGCGATTCAATCCTGCCCTCCATCGGGATATGAACCCGCTCATCCGCAATCCGGATGGTCTCCTTCGTAAGACCGTTCCCTTCATTTCCGATCAGAAACCCGCAGGCCCCCCGCCCATCGGCAAGTTCATAAGACCGGCTTTCGTCGAGGCAGGCCGCAAAGAGCCGGATTCCCCTCTGCTGCAGATCACGAAGTGCGCCGTGAAAGTCCTCTTCCACAACAAACGGCATCCGGAAAATGGAGCTCATGGTCGAGCGCACCGTTTTCGGATTGAAAACGTCTACGGTTCCGCGGCTCATCAGAATCCCAGTTGCTCCGGCCGCCTCCGCAGTCCGGAACATCGTGCCCAGATTTCCCGGATCCTGAATGTCCTCCAGAATCAGAAGAAGCGGCGTTTTCTTTTCTCCCTCTCTGTTCCTTCCGAGAAGATCCTCTGCAATATACCAGGGCTGTCTTGCCACCGCAAGAATTCCCTGCGGCGACATCGTATCCGATGCTTTTGCCATTGCCTCATCGGACAAAAGTGTGAGCTTCCCGGCAAATGGGGCAAGCCTTTCGCCCGCCTTCTCCATCGCCTCACGGGTAACGTACACTTCCTCCAGATACTCTGCCGGAGCGTCCAGAACAAGGCGCTCTCCTTCTATAACAAAAGACTGAGACTGCCGGCGTTCTTTTGCTTTCTGCCTGAGCAGCACCAGTCTCTTGACTCTGCTGTTTGATGCGGATGTGATTTCTTCCATCGGTTCCCTGTATTTTCTATATGTCTTCCTGTTACCGGGACAGTGCCTGGCTGATTTCAAACTGATATTCCGGAATGCTCTTGGTCATTGCCAATGCTTCCTCAATATCCACATCTATGAACTGTCCGTTCCGGTAAGCCACAATCCGGTCTCTCTTACCCGCTGCCACGATATCCGCCGCATAAGCTCCCATGATGGACGCATAGTAGCGGTCCTTGCAGGTCGGCGAACCGCCGCGCTGCATATAGCCAAGGATCGTGGCACGAGTCTCGATTCCCGTTGCCGCCTCAATCCGGCGTGCCATGGAAGTGGAGTGCCCGATTCCCTCTGCATTGATGATAATGTGATGCTTCTTTCCGTGTTTGCGGTTGTTAATGATATTGTCCACGATCTTCTGCTCGTCGTAGTCATATTTTTCCGGAAGCAGAATATCCTCTGCGCCGTTGGCGATTCCGCACCAGAGGGCGATGTAGCCCGCGTTGCGGCCCATGACCTCGATGATGCTGCAGCGCTCGTGTGAGGACGAGGTATCACGGACCTTATCAATGGCCTGCATCGCCGTATTGATGGCAGTGTCGAAGCCGATCGTATAATCGGTGCATGCGATGTCCAGATCAATGGTTCCCGGAAGCCCGATCGCATTGATGCCGAGACGGGAAAGAGCCAGTGCTCCACGGTAGGAACCGTCCCCTCCGATCACAACCAGTCCGTCAATACCATGCTTACGGCAGATTCTCGCCGCTTCCTCCTGTCCTTCCTTCGTGCGCATCTCTTCACAGCGCGCGGTTCCCAGAATGGTTCCGCCTCTTTGGATGATATCCGAGACGCTGTGCTTGTCCATATCCACGATTTCTTCCTGCAGAAGACCCGAATAGCCCCGCTCAATGCCCTTGACCGTCAGACCATTCTGAATTCCCTTGCGGACACAGGCACGGATTGCCGCGTTCATGCCGGGCGCATCGCCGCCGCTGGTAAGAATGCCGATTGTTTTCACTTTATTCTCAGCCATTGTATGTCCTCCATTCCGTCTTGAATCCCACAGATGCCAGCTTTTGCTTTCTTATCTTTCTGCCTGCTGTACCTACTATCATACTCAGGTTTGCTTCCCCATGCAATGCAGCAGGCCCCTATGCGCCGAATGCACAGATGTGCTTTTCCGCCGCTTTCTTTCGTAGAAGCCTTCGCCGGCGGATCCTGCCTTTTCAGCGGACCGTCACGTTTTTTTCTCCGAACCGGTCCTTTAGTGCCTTCAGCGTCTCATCATCTGCCCGGATCCCCTGTCCAGGCGGGAGCTTTTTCATGCCGCGGATGCTCTCGATATAAATCACCGCCTGGTCCCGTCCTCCGAAGCGGTCCACAAGCTTCATCAGATCACCGTTTCCTTCCGAAAATGCCTTCTCATCAGCAAAACGGATCCAGACCTCCCGCGGAACCGCGTCAAACGGCACAATGCTTCTCGCAATCAGTTTAGAATCACGGTCTTCCTCCTGTGACGCGCGGCCCTGCATGAACACCTTCGCGTCCTCCTTCAGGACCTCCGTGTACTTCTCGAAGGTCTTCGGGAATACGATGACCTCAATGCTTCCCGTCAGATCTTCCAGCGTCACAAAGGCCATCACCTGGTCGTTCTTCGTGTACTTGATCTTGACCTCCGTGATCATGCCGCCCACCGTCACGTCCTGGTTATCCTGCACCTTCGAGACGCCGGTCTCCTCATCGAGGTAGAAGTCCGCCGCCCGGGCTCCCGCATGGGCCTTCCAAAGCCCCGCATAGTCCTCCAGCGGATGACCGCTGACATAAATGCCGAGGACTTCTTTTTCAAAGGCGAGCTTCATTTCCTTGTCATACTCGCCGACATCCGGATACGAAATCCGGAACTGCTGCCTCGATTCCTCCGGAACAATATCAAACAGGCTCATCTGTCCCGCCATGTTATTCTTCATGGCGTCTGCCTGCTCCTCCATCATCCGGATATAGACGCTCATCATCTGCTTGCGCGTTGCGCCGAAGCAGTCGAATGCCCCCGACTTGATCAGATTCTCCACAACGCGGCGGTTCAGGGAAAGGCTGCTGGTTCTGTCAATGAAATCCTGAAGGTCCCGGTACTTTCCGTTCTGCTCGCGTTCCCGGACGACCGCCTGGATCAGCGAATCACCCACGCCCTTGATAGCCGTGAGGGAGTAACGGATCGCTCCGCCCGAGACAGAAAAGCCTGCCACGCCCTCATTGATATCTGGCGGAAGAAGCCGGATGTGCATCTCCCGACATGCCAGAATATATCCTGCCACCTTGGCAGGAAAATCAATGACAGAGGTCAGAAGCGCTGCCATGAATTCCGTCGGATAGTAGTACTTGAGCCAGGCCGTCTGATACGTCACGATCGCGTAGCAGGCCGCATGGGATTTGTTGAAGGCATATTTGGCAAAATCAATCATGGTGTCATAGATGTGATTGGCCGTCTCCGCGGAGATTCCCTTTGCGACACACCCAGGCACCTGTTCCTTCGCATTTCCTTCCACGAAGTTGTGCCGCTCCTCTTCCATGACATGAGCCTTCTTCTTGCTCATCGCGCGGCGGACAAGGTCCGCACGGCCAAGCGAGTATCCGCCGAGCTCCTGCACGATCTGCATGACCTGCTCCTGATAGACAATGCAGCCGTAGGTCGGCTCCAGAATCGGCTCCAGCTCCTTCGCGTCATACGTAACGCTTCCCGCGTTCTGCTTGCCCGCGATGTACTTGGGAATGAAATCCATCGGGCCCGGACGGTACAGTGCAATTCCCGCAATGACATCCTCGAGGCTCCCCGGCTGCAGTCTTTTCATGAAGCTCTGCATGCCGCCGGATTCCAGCTGGAACACGCCGTCTGTTTTTCCCGTCGCAAGATAGGCAAAAACCTTCTTGTCGTCGTAATCAATCCGGTTGATGTCAATGACCTCTCCCGCCGGATTTTCTGTAATCTTCTCTTTTCCCAGAACCGGCTCATAAGAGGGATAGCTTCCCCCGGCTTCCCGGATGGAATGGTTGGCCATCGCCACGGCATTCTGAATCACCGTCAGGGTGCGGAGTCCCAGAAAATCCATTTTCAGAAGTCCCAGCTGCTCCACCCGCGTCATGGTGAACTGTGTCGTAATCGAGCCATCGGCCGCCCGTGAGAGCGGAATCAGGTCCTCGGCGGGCTCCGCACAGATCACGACGCCCGCGGCATGCACCGACGTGTGGCGCGGCAGGCCCTCGAGCTTTCGTGACATCTCAATCAGCTCATGCACTCTTTCATCGTTGTCATAAGCCTTCTTCAGATCCGGATTCTCCTTAAGCGCCTTATCCAGGGTGATATTCAGCTCATTCGGCACCATCTTGGAGACCGAATCACAGAAGCTGTATGGAAGGTCCATCACACGTCCGACATCCCGGATCACGCCGCGGGCCGCCATCGTACCGAAGGTGATAATCTGAACCACCTGGTCCTTTCCGTATTTGCGCGTGACGTAGTCAATGACCTCCTGTCTTCGCTCGAATCCGAAGTCCACGTCAATATCCGGCATGGACACACGCTCCGGATTGAGAAACCGCTCGAAGAGAAGGTTGTAGCGGATCGGATCCAGCTGCGTGATGCCGGTGCAGTAGGACACCACGGACCCTGCCGCAGACCCTCTTCCCGGTCCGACCGCAATGCCGTGCTCCCGTGACCAGTTGATGTAGTCCCAGACGATCAGGAAATAGTCCACATAGCCCATCTTCCGGATGACCGACAGCTCATAATCAAGGCGCTTGCGCACCGTTCCGTCGTCCTCCGGATAGTTGCGGGCAAAGCCGTCATCGCACAGCTTGTTCAGATATGTCCAGGAGTCGTACCCTTTTGGCACTTCAAAATGAGGCAGCTTGGTCTTTCCGAATTCGATCGTCACATTGCAGCGGTCCGCGATCTTCTGGGTATTCTCCAGTGCCTCCTGCGCATAAGGGAAGAGCTCCTTCATCTGCTCTTCACTCTTGACATAGAACTGTCCGCCCGGGTACCGCATCCGGTTCTCATCACTCACCTTTTTGCCTGTCTGGATGCACAAAAGAACGTCATGTGCCTGTGCATCATCCGCAAACGTGTAGTGGCAGTCATTGGTCGCAATCATGGGAATGTCAAGCTCCCTCGACAGCTCCAGAACGCCTGCAATGACAGTCTGCTGGTCCGGATAGCCATGATCCTGCAGCTCCAGAAAAAAATTTCCTTTCCCGAAAATATCCTGATATTCCAGTGCGGCCTTCCTGGCCGCCTCTTTATCTCCGCGGACCAGATCTCTTGCCACTTCACCGGCAAGGCAGGCCGAAGAGCAGATAATTCCCTCATGAAACTCACGAAGAAGCTCTTTATCCACACGAGGCTTATAATAGTAGCCCTCCGTAAAGGAGCGGCTGACGATCTTGGAAAGATTCTGGTAGCCCTTCTCGTTCTCCGCAAGAAGGATCAGATGGTAATAGCGGTCCGAGTGATCTCCGATCTCACGGTCAAACCGGGAGCCGGGCGCCACATAGACCTCGCATCCAATGATCGGCTTGATGCCGACATCCTGACAGGCCAGATAGAACTCGATGACGCCGTACATATTGCCGTGATCTGTGATCGCGGCCGCGTTCATTCCAAGCTCCTTCACGCGCTCCGCATAAGCGCGGACCTTGTTGGAGCCATCCAGAAGCGAATATTCCGTATGTGAATGAAGATGGACAAAGGACATAATTTTTCCCTATTTCAGAAAGGCCTCCGCTACCGCGATGTCCTCCGGTGTCGTGATCTTGATATTGCGGTAGGAAGCCTCCACCAGGCGGATTTTCGCCTGCTTCATCTGCTCCGCCACCATGGCATCGTCTGTGATGTGAATGCCCTGCGCGGTCAGCTCGGGAAGCTTCTTCTTCATTTCCCGGTATGCCTGCGTAATCAGCGTCCTCTCGAAGACCTGCGGGGTCTGAATGATCCAAACATGACTCCGGTCCGGCGTGGACGAAACATTTCCGTCGTCCCCCGCCATTTTCACCGTATCCTTGCTCGGCATGCCGGCAACCGCCGCGCCGCACTCCCTCACTGCCGCATAGAGGCGGCGAAGAGACTCCTTATCAATAAACGGTCTTGCCCCGTCATGGATGAATACATAGCTGCAGGGCCAACAGATCGCCTCCAGGCCGTTTGCTACAGAGTCATAGCGCTCCGTTCCGCCCGCCGCAAAGGCCCGGACCTTCTCTGCAGCCTTCGGAACTGCCGCAAAAATATGCTCCCGGACATAGGGCTCATCACCCTCGGGAATCACCATCACGATATCCGTGATAATCTCACTTGCAGCCAGCGCCTGCAGCGATCTTGCCGCAAGAGGAATTCCCGCTATGTCCTGATACTGCTTCGGCAGGTCTCCGCCGAGCCTTGTTCCCTTTCCGGCCGCAAGCAGAACTGCCGTGCAGCGGATCTGTTCTCTCACTTCTCCCATCATAAAATAAAACCTGTCCAGACGGCTTCGTAGAAACCACCTGCGTGGATTTCTCCTTGCCAGCACTCTAAAGAGGCGATCACGCCTCTCCGAGTGCGAGGTTCGGCACCGCATTGAGATCCAGGCCGCTCCGATTCCCGTGCAAATAGTCATAGTATCCCGCACATCCGATCATCGCCGCATTGTCCGTGCACAGGATCGGCGGCGGACAATAGAACAGGATCCCTCGTTTCTCGCACGCTTCCTTTGCCGCTGCGCGCAGCGCGCTGTTGGACGCGACACCGCCCGCCAGTGCGAATTTCCTGCAGTGATACTTCTCTGCGGCCGCCATAGCATGCCCCACCAGAACCTCCACCACGGATTTCTGAAACGAAGCTGCTACATCAGGAACGCAGACAGAGCGTCCCGCCATCGCTTCCGTATTCAGATAGTTGAGGACGGCAGATTTCAGGCCGCTGAAGCTGAAGTCATAGGCAGAATCCGCTACCTTTCCGCGCGGAAAGTGAATCGCATCCGGATTTCCCTCTCTGGCCGCTTTGTCGATCTTCGGGCCTCCGGGATATCCGAGTCCGACCGCCCGTGCTACCTTGTCAAAGGCTTCGCCCGCCGCATCGTCCATTGTGCGTCCGAGGATTTCATACTCGCCGTAGTCCCGGACAATCACAAGATGGGTGTGCCCGCCGGAAACCACCAGGCACAGAAACGGCGGTTCGAGATCCGGTGCCGCGATGTAATTCGCGCTGATATGTCCCTCAATATGATGGACACCGATGAGCGGGATTCCCGTGGCAAAGCTGATCGCCTTCGCCGCGGACACGCCGACCAAAAGTGCTCCCACAAGTCCCGGTCCGTAGGTCACCGCGATGGCATCCAGGTCCGAAAGCTTCCGGTCTGCCTTTCGCAGGGCCTCACGAATCACCTGATTGATGCGCTCCACATGTTTCCTCGATGCAATTTCCGGCACCACGCCGCCGTACAATGTATGAATGTCTATCTGGGAAGAAATCTCATTGGAAAGAACTGTTCTTCCGTTCACCACCACGGCCGCCGCGGTCTCATCGCAGCTGGATTCGATTCCCAGAATTGTAATGTCTTTCTCCATCGCCACTATCCTCTGTTTCCATCTGTCTGCGCCCCTGCTTCCTTTGTTCCCTTCGTCTCCGGCTCATCCTCAAAATTCAGCGTAAGGCTTCTTCCGTCTTTGGCGCAAACCGTCCCGGGGAAAATTTTCCGAAGATCACTCTGGAATTCCTGAGGATGCATCTCAGACGGGCTGTAATGCGTCATCCACATCCGGGTTGGCTGTGCGGCCGCCGCGATTCTTGCAGCCTCGCGCATCGTCATGTGTTTTTTCTCGCGGGCCTTGGAGAGCTTATCATCCTCACCGTACATGCCCTCACAGATGAAAAGATCTGCTCCGCGGGCAGCCTCCGTAATGTTGTCACAAGGCCTGGAATCCGTTGCATAGGTGATCTTCAGTCCCTTTCTTGCAGGTCCCATCACCAGATCCGGCGTATAGGTTCTTCCGCCATCCTCTATGGTCTCACCCTTCTGAAGCCGGGACCAGAACGGGATCGGAATCTCCTGCGTCTTCGCGGCCTCCGCGTCAAATTTTCCGGCGCGGTCCAAGGTGAAGCTATATCCGTAGCAAGTCACCCGGTGATTTACCCGAAATGCCGTGATATGAAAATCCGACTCACCGGGGAGATCAAAGGTCTCTGTGTCCTCTTTCAGCTCCCTGCAGATGATTTCAAATGGAAGCTCCGGTGCGATCACCCGGAGGCTTTCAATTACCCGTGAAAGGCCCTTGGGTCCCACAATAACGACCGGTTCCCTCCGGTCGCTGTTGCCCATCGACAGAAGCATTCCGGGAAGTCCCGCGATATGATCCGCATGGAAATGCGTAATCAGAATGAGGGAAATCGGATTGGGGCTCCAGCCCTTCTTCTTCATCGCGATCTGCGTGCCCTCGCCGCAGTCCAGCAGAATGCTCTTTCCGTTGTAACGAACCAGAAGAGAGGTCAGCCACCGATACGGCAGCGGCATCATTCCTCCGGTTCCGAGCAGACAAACATCAATCATAAAAACCTCTTCCACATAATCCGTGCATCTTCCGTGGGATTCCGGTAAAATCCCGGCCGCACTCCCTCTTCCCGAAAACCTTCCGATTCATAAAGACGGTTTGCCGCCTCGTTTCCCACCCGCACTTCCAGGGTGAAATCCTGCAGTCCGATGGAATTCTTCCCGTCCTCCAGAACCCTTTCCAGCAGCATCCGTGCAATTCCGTTTCTGCGGTTCCTGGGGCAGACCGCCACATTGGAGATTTCTCCGTCCTCGCCCATCCGGGTAAGGCCGATCATCCCGAGCAGCTTTTCCGGTTCCTTCTCCCGAACCGCTGCGTAGAACCAGCTCTGCGTCCCGTCTCCAGCGAAGCAGCTCCGGTAAGAGCCCTCCGACCATGGCTCAGAGAAGCACATTTTCTCAATCTCCACTGCCTGTGGAATATCTTCTGCCGTCATACGGCGGATCCTGATCCTGTTTTCTTCCATCCGTTCTCTTCCAGAATTTCGTTTTCTTCTCGTTTTTGTTTCTGGTTTTGTTTTTCCTGGTTTTCTTCCCAGGTTCCGTTTCTTTTC
Organism: uncultured Lachnospiraceae bacterium; assembly: GCA_937877165.1. Classification (GTDB taxonomy): domain Bacteria; phylum Bacillota; class Clostridia; order Lachnospirales; family Lachnospiraceae; genus CAG-791. The sequence continues at coordinate 9,048 of CALEFO010000131.1, forward strand.
AGGTTCTTTTCTCTGCTTCCAGGTCGCGCACAAGCCGTCCTGCCGCAAGGGACGCCATCTTCCCGTGAAGCTCAGCCTCTTCCTTCTGGCGTTCTGCCTGGGACTTTCGCAGATACTCCGGTCGGAAATCGTCGGACGAAACCAGGCAGGCATCTCCCTTTTCCTCATACATAAGCTCTGCCAGCACCGCCGTAGACGCGGCCCGCTGCAGGGCAAGATGTCCCGGCGCATACCGATGCGGTACCTTCACAAGCTCATCCAGCATCTTCCGGTAAACCGGAACTCCATCCCCGAGGAAAATAACCTCTCTCCCCCGTCCGTTCAGATCCTCCGCGAGCTCTTCCACGGAAACCGCACACTGCGGTCTTAAGCAGACCGGCTTCTCACGTTCCTCGTAGATTCCTGTATAGACCTGACGGCGTCTGGCATCCATGACCGGGCAGACCAGATCCTGCGTTCCGAACAAATTGAATGCAAGACTGTCCACGGTCGGAACAGGGAGTATCGGCTTCTCCAGCGCAAGCCCGATTCCCTTCGCCGTCGCCGCACCGATTCTGAGTCCGGTAAAGCTCCCAGGCCCCGCTGTGATGGCAATCGCATCCAGCGTGGACAGGTCCAGATCCGTCATCCTCTTCAGCCCATCCAGCATGGGAACCAGCGTCTGGGAATGCGTCTTCTGATACTGAATATTGTAATCTCCGATTAGTCTTCCGTCTTCGGCAACGGCACAGCCTGCCGTCAGTCCGGAAGCCTCAATGGCTAATATTTTCATATTGATACCTCATGCACAGCCGGTGCATCCGCACCGATGCTGCAGTTTCGCCTACTCCACATCAATGGAACGGTAATCCAGACCTCGTGAAAGGTCCTTGCGGATCCTGATAATCTTCGTCGTCTCCGGCAAACATTCCGCAATCTGCTCTGCCCACTCGATCAGGCAGACACCCTTTCCGAACAGATAATCGTCCAGACCGACCTCCTCCATTTCCTCCGGCTCTTCGATCCGGTACACGTCGAAATGGTACAGCGGGAGTCTTCCACCTTCATAAACCTGCAGAATGGTAAAGGTCGGACTGTTCACCGGCTCCGTGATCCCGAGCCCTGCTGCAAACCCTTTTGTAAAAACCGTCTTCCCTACACCGAGATCTCCCGAAAGCGCATAGATTGCGCCCGGCTCTGCCTTTTCAGCAAGCTTTCTTCCGATCTCAAATGTCTCTTCTGACGAAAATGAATCATAATGCTGCATCGCATTCCTCTTACTGTTACTTTTTATAAACAAAAGCTCTCCGTCCCGTCGTTTCCAAGACAAAAACACCGCCGGGCCACTGTCCCGACGGTAGTTATCATACACTTTCCTTCTCCTGTTTGCCAGTTCTGCAATCCCGACCGGATACTTTCCCTCAAGGCTTCAGTCATTTCCCTTGAGAACCGGAGAGAGCTTTTTATAAACCGCAAAGGTAATGATCACGTCCAGAATACCTTTGACAAACGTAAAAGGCACGTTGAAGATCAGAAGGCTCTGGGCGATGCTCTTCATTCCCGGAAGAATTGCCTGATATGCTGCAAGGATCGTCTCCTCCGGCATGAACTGATAATAAACCGGATAGACCAGGAACAAATTTGACGGGAAAGAAACAATCGCCATCGCCACCGCTCCTGTCAACGATGCCGCAAGTGCTCCCTTCTTGGAGCGGTTCCTGCGGTAGACCACTCCCGCAATGCCAACGAACACCGCCCCAAGGACAAAGTTGGACAGCTCTCCCACACCAAAAGATCCCGTCGCGAGCGCCGCATGCAGAATATTCTTGATGAGCTCAATCACGATGCCGCAGACCGGCCCCAGCGCAAAGCTTCCGATCAGGGCCGGAAGATCCGAGAAATCGAATTTGATGAAGGTCGGCATCAGCATCGGGATCGGAATCTCGATCAGCTGGAGAAGGAACGCCGTTGCGGAAAGAACGCCGGTCACCGTGATGGTGCGGATCTTCCACCCTGTCGCGTCGCCCGTGGGCTGCTTTGCTGCTTTGCTGTCTGTCTTGATTTCTGCCATGGTTTTCCTCACTTTCCACCGCTTTTCGCGGTACACGCTGCGTTTTTTCATTCGTTCAGAAAGTTGAAAGTTTTACCATGAAAAAGCCCTGTGTCCTTTTCATCATTAAAAGGACACAGGGCAGTACATTCACAGATTAAATCAAAGGATCCGTTACCCGGATGCCTTCTCTCATCTTTCCTGATCATTCTTCTTTCATCCAGACTGTACTGTTGGTTTCGGACTCTCACCGAATCAGCCTGCACCGTCAGATTCCGACGCTGCGGGGTCGCGGACTGTACCGCCGGTAGGGAATTGCACCCTGCCCTGAAAAACACTCAGCAATTATAAAATTGTCTGTTCCGTATAAAAATCCTTCCGAAATCCGGATCTGCCGGAACAGTGTTACCGTTGCAACGGGATCAGTATATCAGCCGTCCGTTTCTCTGTAAAGATGCGATTGCACCTTCCGGCTGTTCTTCCCCATTCCCACCGGGAACTCCATCAACCGACTACGCGAAGATTGAACTCGTTGACCGCTCTTCGCTCTTCATCCGCCGTATCCACCTTGGCGATGCAGGCTCCCAGTGCACGAAGCTTCTCCGGGAAGCGCTCGTACCCGCGCTCAATATACTGGATGTCATAGATCTCCGAATAGCCGTTGGCTGCCAGCGCTGCTGCAACCAGCGCGGCACCTGCCCGAAGATCCGGCGCATTCAGATTCGCACCGTTATAGGAAGGGACACCGTCAATGATTGCCGTATTGCCCTCCACCCGGATGGATGCTCCCATCTTGGTCAGCTCATCCACATATTTGAAGCGGTTCTCGAAGATGCTCTCCGTCACAATGCTTGTTCCGTTGGAAAGTCCCAGAAGAACACTGATCTGCGGCTGCATATCCGTCGGATATCCCGGATACGGAAGCGTCTTCACGTTCGTGTGCTCCAGTCTCTTCTTCGCCACGACGCGGACAGAATCATCGGACTCAATGATTTCGCAGCCGATCTCGATCAGCTTGGCCGTCAGTGACTCCAGATGCTTCGGAATGACATTGGTGATGGTAACATCTCCATGTGTCGCCGCCGCCGCGTACATGTAGGTTCCGGCCTCAATCTGATCCGGAATGATGGAGTATGTCGTCTTGTGGAGTTTCTCCACCCCCTTGATGCGGATTACATCCGTGCCGGCTCCCTTGATTCTGGCCCCCATACTGTTCAGGAAGTTGGCAAGATCCACGACATGCGGCTCCTTCGCCGCATTCTCGATGATGGTATTCCCCTTGGCAAGAGCCGCCGCCATGATAACATTGATCGTTGCGCCCACCGAGACCACATCCATGTAGATATGGCTTCCGATCAGCTCATCTGCCTTCGCAACCACCATTCCAGGTGACGCTACGCGCACATCCGCGCCCAAGGCACGGAAGCCCTTGATATGCTGATCAATCGGACGAAGTCCGATGTTGCAGCCGCCAGGAAGAGCCACCTCTGCCTTCTTGTACTTGCCAAGAAGTGCGCCGATCAGATAGTAGGACCCACGAATCTTCCGCACCGCTTCGGTATCTACCGGCTCATCCTTGATGAAGGCGCCGTTAATGATATAGGTATGGGCTTCCGGATGCTCCACCACACCGCCGATCTCCGCAATGGCACCGACAATGGCGCGGATATCCGATACATCCGGGATATTTTCAATTGTAACAGGCTCATCTGCCATGATAGAGGCAGCAACGATCGCCAGCGCGGCATTCTTCGCGCCACCGATCTCTACCTCTCCGCAGAGAGGATTTCCGCCCTTCACAACGTAATGCAGCATGCACTGTTCTCCTAAATTTGCTCAGAATGATCTTATGCGCATAAATACGCATAATGCCGTACTAGGATACTCCCCATCCGGTTTTCCGTCAAGCAAGCGCTTTCTGAAGACCATTTCCGCCGGAGAATTCCCGCAAAAATGCGGGTTCCGGCAATTTTCATCAGTTCAGATAATTCAGCGGGTTCACGGCCGTTCCGTTCACGCGGATCTCAAAGTGCAGATGAGGCCCCGTGCTGTTGCCGGTATTGCCCGACCGCGCAATGACATCGCCCTGCGACACGCTCTGTCCGACCCGGACCAGCACCTTCGAGAGATGTCCGTATCGTGAGGACACACCGTTTCCGTGGTCAATGTAGACCACATATCCGTATCCGGACTGCCAGCCTGCGGCTGTTACCTTGCCGCCGCTCGTTGCCATGACAGAGGTTCCGGTTGCGACCGCAATATCCAGTCCCTTATGATTCGTGCTCGCGCCCGCCTTCGGCGCCCTGCGCCCTCCGAAGCCTGAGGAAACCCGTCCGTAAACCGGCCAGATGTACGTCGGCGGGTTCTTGGTCCCGACCTCAATGATCTCCGGCACGGCGTCCACCGTGGTCTCCTGCTTCACAATCTCACGGCTCTGCACAGCATCGTCCCGGTAATTCACCAGGGCAATGACACGCCGGTGTCCCGGGCTTCCCTTCTGAATCACCTCGGACTTGCTGGTGTACCAGTCGCTG
>CALEFO010000132.1 GCA_937877165.1 uncultured Lachnospiraceae bacterium
GTTCATTCACGATCAAAATCGGCTTGCGGCCAAGGTCCGAAGGACCTCTGGCCGTGTGTATCGAGGAATTGCGGAGCAAATTCGAGATACGGATGCTGAGCAGGGAGACAGCGGGGGCATGTGTCTGGAATGTGCAGTTCCCTGTATGAGGAATAGAACGAGGCGGTTTAGTATGAATGATACGAAACACGAAGACGGATCCGTCCCGGAAAAGGCAAAAGCGGATCCTGCCCGGAAGGAAGCATCGACTTCCGGAAATGGTCAGGAAATCAACACGGATTTCATGAAGGAAGAAATCCGACAGCGTCCGGTGAACAAGAAAAGGCTCCTGCGGAGAACCGCGATTACGGCATTTCTGGCCGTACTTTTCGGCGCAGTGGCCTGTGCGGTGTTCCTTCTTCTGGAACCAGTGATTAATAATGCCATCAATCCGTCGGAGGACCCGGCGCCGGTGACCTTTCCGGAGGAAACCACAGAGGAAGAGATGTCTCCGGAGGATATGATTGCCAATGATGAGCAGATTCAGGAGGCGGAAGCGGAGAAAAAGGCAGCAAGTCTTGTCGATGTAGACGCGATCCGGGACGAGGTCCTTTCGGAGGTCAGAAAGGAGATCGCCAGTGAGAGTAAGAAGCAGGAACAGGAAGACGCTGCCTCGGAAATGGAAAAGGCTGTTACCTCGTTGAGCGAACTGGCGCAGGAGGCACAGCGTTCCATGGTGACAGTGACGGCGATCACCTCGGATTATGACTGGGCAGGAGATGCGTTTGACAGCACCGGATCGGCAAGCGGTCTTATCCTTGCGGAACACGGGAAGGATATTCTGATTTTGTCGGATGACAACGAATATGCGAAAGCCGGAGAAATCCAGGTGACATTCCATGACGGGCAGCAGGCAAAAGCGGAGATCGTATCGCAGGATACCGTGACTGGATTTACGATTTTGAAGGTGGAAGAGAGCAGTCTTTCGAAGACGCTGGCGGAGAATGATGAGATCACGGTTGCAAGTCTTGGCAGCAGTGAGAAGAATTCGCTGATGGGGAAGCCGGTGATTGCGGTCGGGAGTCCGACGGGGACTGCGGGATCCATCAATTATGGCCTTGTGACGAATGCGGGACTTGCCCTGGATGTGGCGGACAGTGCGTATAAGCAGATCACAACCGATATTTATGGGAGTACGCAGGCAAGCGGTGCTCTGGTGGACTTGGAAGGCAATGTGATCGGCTGGATTGATATGCAGCACAGCCGATCGGATTCGCCGAACCTGATCAGCGCGATCGGCATCACCGGGATGAAATCGCTGATTGAAAAGATGTCGAATGAAATCCGGATGGGATATCTTGGGGTCCATGGGACGGACATTCCGGAACAGGTACAAGAGGAAGATGGCCTTCCGGAAGGGGCCTATGTTCTTCGAACCGAGATGGACAGCGCAGCCATGGAGGCAGGAATTCAGAGCGGAGATGTCATTACTGCTGTCGGCGGGAAACGTGTCACTGGCTGGAGCGCCTTTGTGGATATCCTGCTGGAGTCAAGATCCGGAAGACAGCTCTCTGTTACGGTCATGCGGCAGCAGGGAGACGGCTATGGCGAGGTCAATCTTACTGCCAACCTGACCGCAAGGCTGGCCTTCGGCAGCAAGTGATTGTAGTTATTACATTATTACATCAGAGATTTCGCCTTCGCGAAATTCTCTTCGTGTTGCCGCAGACAAGCTGCGGCAGGGAAAGGTAAAAGCTTGAAAGTGACATTGATATGTCACTTTCAAACAGCAGCATTGGTGCTGATGCACCGGCTGCCACATTCGGCAAAACCGCATTCGCGGATTTTGCCTCAGAGAGGTATAAAAATGCAGTATATCAAGGATTTAAAGGAAGGCGACAACGTAAGCAGCATTTATCTTTGCCGCAAGAAAAATGAACTGACCGCCAAGAATGGCCGTGCCTATGACAGCCTGATTCTTCAGGACAAGACAGGCAGCATTGATGCGAAGATCTGGGAGCCCGGAAGTGTCGGTATTGAGGATTTTTCGGAAATGGATTACATCGATGTTGTCGGAGAGGTCACGGTTTACCAGAAGAAATATCAGCTGAATATCAAGCGCGCACGGAAATGTCGGGAAGGAGAATATGAGCCTTCGGAATATGTGCCGGTTACAAAGAGAAACCGCAAGGAGATGTGGGATGAAATGATCCGCCTTGCCAATAAGGTGAAAGAGCCTCATCTTCGCCAGCTGATTATCAAATTCTTTGTAGATGACAAGGATTTCGTGCATTCGTTTCAGGTCTCTTCTGCGGCCAAGACCGTCCATCATGGCTTTATGGGAGGACTTCTGGAGCATACACTCGGCGTGATGAAGCTTTGCGATACCTTTGCCGACAACTACCCGTTCCTGAACCGCGATCTGCTCCTTACGGCAGCAATGTTCCATGATATCGGCAAGACGAGAGAGCTTTCCCGCTTCCCACAGAATGACTATACAGATGAGGGGCAGCTCATTGGCCATATCATCATCGGTGTCGAGATGATTGATGAGAAGATCAAGGAAATTCCGGATTTTCCTCCGGTTCTTTCGGCGGAGCTGCGCCACTGCATTCTGGCTCATCACGGCGAGCTCGAGTATGGCTCTCCGAAGAAGCCGGCCCTGGTTGAGGCGGCAGCGCTGAATTTTGCGGATAACACCGATGCGAAGCTTGAAATTTTCAAAGAAATGCTGGAAAAGGGAACGGAGGAGAATTCCTGGCTTGGCTGGCAGCAGCTGCTGGATTCCAACATCCGTAAGACCGAGATTTAGAATTCCATGCCGGCAGGGTGAAAAACTTTATATTTTCAGGAGAGCTTCTGCGGAAACCCTCTGTTTCTTAGGGTGATCGGGAGCTCTGCTTTCGATCACTTGGCATATCAGAGAAAGAAAATGAGCAGCATCGGTGTTGTTGCACCGGCTGCCGCATTCGATAAAACCACTGCACTCGAAGATGTTTGATGATATCTTCTGCTTAGAGCATCGCTTGGCGGCATTCTGTATACAGAGAGGTATAGAAATGGCAGCAATGGACAAACAGAAAAAAACGCAGTTTCAGAAGGATGATATTGTAACGGTTACCATCGAAGACATTAGTTCAGATGGGGATGGAATCGGAAAAGCAGATGGCTTTACACTTTTTATCAAGGATGCGGTCATGGGAGATACCGTGACGGCGAAGCTCATGAAGATCAAGAAAGGCTATGGCTATGCAAAGCTTCTGGATATTGTAAAGCCCTCGCCGTTCCGGACGGCACCCAGGTGTGAGCTCGCACGCAAATGCGGCGGATGCCAGATTCAGGAGCTGGATTATGACAGACAGCTGGAATTCAAGGAGAAGAAGGTGCATGACGTCCTGGTCCGCCTCGGCGGCTTTCCGGAAGAGGTGGTGGCAAGGGCTTCCCATCCGATTGTAGGAATGGAGGATCCATACCGTTTTCGGAACAAGCAGCAGCTTCCGGTGGGAGAAAAGGATGGCAAGCCGGTGGCAGGCTTTTACGCGAGCCACACCCACTGCATCGTTCCGGTGTCGGACTGCATGGTCGGGGCAGAGGAGAATCAGAGGATCACAGCGACGATTCTGGACTGGATGAAGCGGTATGAAATCCCGGCCTACAGCGAAGAGACGGGGGAAGGACTTGTCCGGCACATTCTGATCCGTTCCGGTGTGTATTCCAGAGAAATCATGGTCTGCCTGGTGGTAAATGGAACGCAGCTTCCGCATGAAGAGGAGCTGGTAGAGGAGCTTGCCGTTCTGCCGGATATGACCAGTATTTCCCTGAATACCAATACGGCGAAGACGAATGTCATCATGGGGAAAAAGGTTCGCACCCTGTGGGGAAAGGATACGATTGAGGATTCTCTTCATGTATCGAATGTGGAATACAGAGGCGGCAAGGCCTGCTTTGAAGAGGCCCACAGGCAGGTGACATTCCAGCTGTCTCCGCTTTCCTTCTATCAGGTCAATCCGAAGCAGGCAGAACGTCTCTACAGCATTGTTCGGTACGATGCAAAGCTCACGGGCAAAGAGGTGGTATGGGATCTTTACTGCGGCGTCGGAACCATCGGATGCTTTCTCGCGGCGGATGCGAAGGAGGTTTATGGCGTTGAGGTGATCCCGGACGCCATCCGCGATGCCAGGAAGAACGCGGAAGAAAATCACATCAACAACGTCACCTTCCATGTCGGAAAGGCGGAGGAAGTGGTTCCGGAATATGTGGAAAAGCGTGTGAAGGCGGAGAATCGCCGCAGCAGGAAAGGACTCGTGGATGTCGTTGTCGTGGACCCGCCGCGCAAAGGCTGCGACGAGAAATGCCTCCAGACCATTCTGGAAGTGGAGCCGAAACGAATCGTCTACGTTAGCTGTGATCCCGCGACGATGGCAAGAGACTGCAAGGTGCTGGCGGATGGCGGCTATGAACTTGCATCTGTTCAGCCGGTCGATCAATTCTCGCACAGTGTGCACGTCGAGACGGTAGTCTTGATGTCAAGGAAAGATAAATAAGTGCCAGAAAGTAGCATATTTCCGGGCTTTTTCGGAAGTTTGGATTTGAAGCCAGACTTCTGAAAAAGTCCGGTTTTCTTATATGGAAACATATCTACTGCAAAATGTGTGTTAGGTTGTAACCTCGGATTAGATGTCACGATTTGAGACAGTGGATTAGATGTCAGGCATTTTGGAAAGATTATTGGAAAATGAAAAAGGATGACAACCAATCCGGCAACTCGACCATTTTGGGAGGTTGTAGGCAGTGGAATAGATGTTAAGAATTGGAGGCGCATTTATGTTTAATCCTGGATTAAAAATAGGACAAATTATAAAGAACGCAGATATTGTTGAAATATTCAAATGCGGAAATATGGGAGGTATGCGCCGGTCAAGAACAACGAATACACTTGTTATCGTATCGGATTATACAAAAGGTCTTTATCATGACAAGTGGATTGGCGGTGTCTTACATTATACGGGCATGGGCAAATCAGGCGACCAGGACATTCATTGGGCACAGAATGCTACATTGGCTGAGTCTGATTATAATGGAGTGGATGTCCATCTGTTTGAAGTTATTGATGCTGGTGAATATATCTACTGCGGAAGAATAAAGCTTGTGAGCAAGCCATACACAGATGTGCAGCCCGGTGAAGATGGTAATGATCGAAAGGTATGGATGTTCCCGATAAGGCCTGTACCAGATAATGATGTAAAGAAGCCGCAAATGTTCGTATTTAAGGATATGGATGACTACGAAAATCGTGGTAAGAATGTTGATGATGAGTATACAAAAATGATGGCTGCTGCCAAGAAAAAAGGAACAAAGAGGCCTGTATTTGTTGCACCGATTATTCCGAAACCAGAGCCAAAACCGCAGATGGAAATACCAACCGATATTGTCGGAAGACAGGTGAAACATAAAGCATTTGGCCTTGGCAAGATTACAGCGATTGAAGGCACCTCTATAGTTGTTCAGTTTGATAAGGTTGGATTAAAAAAGATGGGGTATGAATTCTGCATGGAAAAGAAGTTGCTGGAGTTTAAATAAGGAAGATATGAAGACGATTAGAGTTGTCGCTGCAGTGATTCGTAGCGAAGATAAGATTTTTGCCACAGCGAGAGGATACGGTGAATTTAAGGGCCAATGGGAGTTTCCTGGAGGAAAGATCGAACCTGAGGAAACACCACGAGAAGCCGTAGTAAGGGAAATTCAAGAGGAGCTTGATGTAAAAATCGAAGTTGGCGATTTGATAGACACTATTGAATATGATTACCCATCATTTCATTTAAGTATGGATTGCTTCTGGTGTAATGTTACCGAGGGTGAAATAACACTCAAAGAAGCAGAGGACGCGCGTTGGCTTAGTAAAGATGAATTATACAGCGTTGACTGGTTGCCAGCTGATATGGAGCTGATTGAGAAATTAGTGTTATCCAATAAACTCTTAGAATGGAGGAGATTCAATGGGTGAGACAAAAGCAAAGTATCATCATTTGATTCCAAGAACATACCTATCTGCATGGGAACATGGGAATGGTACTTTATATATACGTTTTCTTGATGACAAAGAAAGTGTAGTTGAGAGAAATAAAGATAATATAGCAGGAATAACAAACTATCATTCGATTGTAGCCGGGATGCCCATTGTAACCAAAGAAGATGCAGATAAAATTTTTGCATGTCTCAAAGATTTAGAAGTTCATTATGGAGAGGCGGTTGTTTCTGATAATCTTGAATTAAATAAAATATATTATGACTTTGATAATTGGACAATCCAGAGAAAGGACGGATCTGCTGTAAGTAAGAAGAAGCTGAAAGCGGAAATAGATAAAGTAAAAATACGAGATATAGAAGAATTATGGTCTTTAAAATATGAAGATGCGTGGGGTACAGTTCGTTCAAAACTTGAAAATTCAATATTTAATTCGGCGGACGGAATTATTTCCAATGCTAATAAAGAGTATTTAATGAAATTTTATACGGCATAAGATTGGAGAAGTATTAAATCTAACATACAGTTTAACGATGCATGGGAGTGGCTTTGCAAGGAAATTCTTCGCTTAGATGAAATAGACATTCCTGAAGAAGAACGCGAACTTCCTATACTTGGTAATGCTGCAGAAGAAATGAAACATAATTTGTTATTGAAATTTTATCGTCAATATTTAAATGATTCTGGAGTGATATATACACATGCGATGGCAAATTTATCCAATACATCTTTTCATTTTCTTGTTGCAGATGGACCTGAGACATTTAATACCAGTGACAATCCTGTTTTTGTATTTAGAAGGCTGGATGGAAAGCTGCAAGGAGTGCTACCTTTGTCGCCAAGAATTTTAATGGCGCAAGGTAGAAATTCAGATCATGATGAAAATTTTTATGTTACTCATATCACGGATGAAGCAGTAAAAAGATATAATATTGAAATTGAAAAAAATGCAGCGAATTTTGTTGTCCAGCTGAATAACTAAAAAATACCCTCCCGGCCGTCATGGTCGAGAGGGTTTCGTGCGTCTAAGGGGATTATCCATCAATCTCAATTTTCAGTCCGGATTTAAGTTCTACTGTGAAGTGGTCATCCCAGACGATGATACGCTCAAGCCAGCGCTTTACCAGGGCCTCGTCGAAGTCCTCCAGGTGTGCGGGCTGCTGCTTGATAAAATCCTGCAGCTCGTTGATGCGGGCAATCTGTGCGTCCCTGGCGGCAGTATCAACCGTGCATTTTTCGCGTTTTTCCCTGAGTTTGAATATCTGGTCGGCAATCTCGTCGTAGGCCTCTTTATTATTGGCCTTTTTGAGAAGCTCTTTCTGAAGCTCCTGCAGTCTTTCGTCAATGCCATCAGCGGTATTTTGCTGAGCGCTACGGATTACCTTTGCAATGTTGTGCTGGAGCTGTGCTTGGTAGGCGGACTTATCGCCAAGGAGCGTGTTGATGGCCTGAACTATCACATTCTCTAATATCGTCTCATTGACGGTTCTTGCGTGGCATTCCTGCCCGGTCGGCTCCAGTCTACTGATGCAGCGCCAGACGATGGATTTGCAGCCGCGATTGTTCCAGTGGATTCTGCGGAACATTTCGCCGCATTCGCCGCAAATGACAATCTGTGCAAAGCAGTGGTTGCAGCTGTAGGAGCGCTTTTTGCCATTGGCGCTTGTCTTGACCACTCGCCTTCGTACCAGCTCTTCCTGTACCCGTAAGAAGATATCTTTTGGAATGATTGCTTCGTGATTACCTTCTACATAGTATTGCGGAACAATGCCATTGTTCTTGACTCTGGTCTTATTCAGGAAGTCTGTAGTGTAGGTCTTCTGAAGCAGGGCATCGCCGATGTATTTCTCATTTCGAAGGATTTTGTTGATGGTGCTGGTCCACCATTTTGTTTTGCCTGCACCTGTGAGGATACCGTCTGCTTCCAGACCTTTTGCAATCCGGTCCATGGAGTAGCCCTCCAGGTATTCCCGGTAGATGCGCTTTACCACTTCTGCCTGTTCTGGATCGATGATAAGATTCCCATCTGCATCTTTTGTATAGCCAAGGAAGTGATTATGGTTTACCTGTACCTGGCCGTTTTGGTAGCGAAACTGAAGTCCCAGCTTTACGTTCTGGCTGAGGGATTGTGATTCTTGCTGCGCCAGGGAGGCCATGATTGTGATGAGAACTTCGCCCTTGGCATCCATTGTATTGATGGACTCCTTTTCGAAGAAGACGGGAATGTTCTTATCCTTCAGCTGTCGAATGTACTTCAGACAGTCCAGAGTGTTTCTGGCAAATCGGCTGATGGACTTGGTGATGATCATGTCGATGTTTCCGGCCTCGCAATCGTCGATCATGCGATTGAAGTCCTCACGCTTTTTGGTGTTGGTACCGGAAATACCATCATCCGCGTAGATACCGGCAAATTCCCATTCCGGATTTTTCTGTATAAATTCTGTGTAATGCTCGACCTGAGCGTCATAGCTTGTAGCCTGCTCATCGCTGTCAGTACTGACTCTGCAATACGCCGCGACTCGGAGCCTAGGCTTTGCATCCTGCTGTCTGGCAGTATTTCCAACTTGCCTCTTTGCAGGGATGACCATAACATTTCCCATTATTTGACCTCGCTTTCTATCAGGCTGTACAGGTATTCTGCCTGCCTGATCGGATTTTCATAATTTTCTGTAATGTCACCAAGGCGAAAGGCGGTAGGCGGCCTTTTTACGATTGGTGCAATGTAGCGATCGTTCCGTCCAAGCTGTGTGGAGCGCTTATTAAGCTCTGCACTGACGGCATCGAAGGATGC
>CALEFO010000133.1 GCA_937877165.1 uncultured Lachnospiraceae bacterium
CTTTATGTCATGGCCTTGTCTCATGTTTGGATGAATTTCCAGGCATCAGACAAGGCAACGACAAAGCGTCGCTTCACAGCCACACCTGATGAGAATGCCTTGCATCAGCATGCATCGTAAGAATTTTCTGGTTTGTTACCAATCCCATGGTAAACGAATCAAATCCGGTCATCTCTCCGCCAATCATCAATGGAGATCGCATAATGCTCCAAAGGGTCAACATTGAAATCTGTTCATCTCTTGTGAATTTTGTGCGATTATTGATATCGTATACCTGCCGGATCGGTCCAATTGGAAGCATATCCGCATCCGGCCAATGCCCTGCACCAGCGTGAGTACACCATTTTTCCGCTTTGGAAAACATGTCATACAGATCTTCCCATCTGTCCCAGAAATCCTCGGTAATTCTCCACATATTGGAAATCTGCTTGTAAAGCTCCGCCTTTTCCAGAAGAGCGGGGCCCGGAGACAAACTCAGGATCATGGGTCTGCCGCACTCATGAAGTGCCTTGCTCAGCATCAGGAGCTCGGTTTCTTCCTTCGGCAGTTCTCTTGCAATATCATCACACTTGATAAAATCCACTCCCCAGGAGGCATACAGGGCAAAAATACTATCATAGTATTCTCTGGCGCCTTCCTTCTCCGGATCCCCACCATACATGTCTGTGTTCCAGTAGCAGATGCTGTCGGTTTTGGCGATTTCCCTTGCACGCTTGTCCGTCCCCAGAATCATGGTATTCTCACTGACCGCCTGTCTTGGGATTCCTCTCATAATGTGAATGCCAAACTTTAATCCGAGAGAATGCACATAATCTGCAAGCGGTGCAAAGCCAGCTCCATTTGCTGCTGACGGGAACCGATTTACCGCGGGAAGCAGCCTTCCGTACGAATCCATCACCACGTCCGCAAACGGATGATAATCATTGGTTGTTGCTTCCGGCTCATACCATTGTATATCCACAACCACATATTCCCATCCATACTGCTTCAGATGCTCTGCCATAAATCTGGCATTCTGTCGTACAATGTCCTCTGTGACAGCCGCGCCATAGCAATCCCAGCTGTTCCATCCCATAGGGGCAATTCTGTTACTCATATAATCTATTCCTTCTCTTTCTTTTCAATTGAGAAATAAATCTGGTATTTTTCATAGCCGACTTGTCGGACAGGAAGAAAACGAATATTTTTCTCCTGTCCTTCTGTCCGGTAGTTGCTGATCCAACTCTCCCATTCCCTGTCACATTCCGGAACCAGCAGGCTCTCCGGATGCGCTTTCAAATATTCTCCATGTCCGCTCTGCGGTGTTGGGAAGTCCGATTTCTCTCCTGTAGAATAACTTCCGCAATCAACTCCACACTTCACAAAAGCAGCGGTTCTCATCCGAGTTCCGCTGCTTTTGTTTGCACTGCTTATTAAAATCTGAGATCATCGTTCACCAGAATCACGTGAATCCGAACCGCTGTGCATTGATGGGCAATGCAGGAAACCCGATTGGCGTTTCCGTTAATTGCCTCGAAATTTGCATACTTCTTCTCCGCAAAAAATTCTCGCTATGTCACGATAATGCCGACTGAGCATTACGAATTCTCCCAGTGCAATGAAAACAACCGCTTCCGTGCCAAGCTTCCAGGCCGCAAAGGGAAGTGCTATGGCAGGAATCAGTACAGCTTCCAGCGGAAGATATCCGGTAAGAACAGTCACCACACCGCCCAGGATGCAGAAAGCAGTCCCCCTGATCGGCATCAGAAGAATCAGCCAGGTGCAGGTCACTGTTACTCCCTTTCTGTCCTTGCCCTTGGTCCAGAACAGAAAATTATGACCGAGAATGCAGCCGAAGCCTGACCAATAAAGAGTTTCCCTTCCCAATTCTTTTCCGAACAGCGCAAAGGCCAACGCCAGCCCCAGTAACGTTTTCAGAATATCTCCAAGTAAAACCAGAATTCCTTCCTTTTTACCAATGTTGGCCATCACATTGTCCATGCCCGGATTCCCAGTTCCAATCTTCCAGATACTCTCCCCCGTGCTCCTTCTCACAATGAACGGAGCCATTATACCAACTGCAATAACCACGCCAGCAGCAAAAGGGCTGCAAGGTCTAAACAATTCCACAGTGTAAACTCGCCAAAATACCGCGCGGTCTGTGCGCGCTTTCTTCCCGTATACAGCTGAAATGTAATGATGCTGGCCATCGAAGCAATGAGAGTCCCAAGGCCTCCAAGATTCGTTCCTACCACCAGAAGCTCTCCCTCCGGAGTAAAGCCAGACAGCAGAATCGCTGCCGGAACATTGCTGACCACCTGCGATGCAAGAACAGCCACTTGAAGCTCATGCCCCTGCAGCATGGAGAGGATTGCACTACGGACTTCCGGCATACTGCCCAGATTGCCGATCAGAATAAAGAAGAAAACAAAGGTCAGGAGAAGACTGTAATTCACCTTTCGAAGCGCACTCCTGTCACAAATCAGCAAAGCCACAAGTACCGCAGCGAGTACACACCAGATGTTCAGGATCCGGAGCACTGCCAGAACAGCTCCTGCAAACAGTACACCATACAAAATCCAGCTGCCCGTTCGAACCGACCTGTTTTCCAGCTCCGGTTCATCCTTCCCGGCAGGAAGGGGCCCCTTTGGAATCAAAAAAGACTGCAGCAGCAACAGTCCAAGCGCCAGCAATGCATATGGCAGCATCAGCTGCAGAAATCTTCCGGTGTGAATTTCATAAAAAGAGGATAGATACAGGTTCTGCGGATTACCAAACGGTGTGACCATGCTCCCGAGGTTCGCTGCGATGGTTTCCTGTACCAAGGTACGGATTAGCGTTCTCTCCCCGGCCTCCCTCATAAGCAGCATCGTAAGCGGAACAATCGTCACCAGCGTCACGTCATTGGTAATGAACATAGCCAGAACAAAGCATAGAAGCATCAGCGCCCGGGAAAGCTTCCGCTGATCCGTAACTCCCTCTGTGATTTTCCGGCTGATCCATTGGAACGCACCTGCTCCGGAAGCCCCCGCAACAATCGCCATCATGCAAAACAGCAGGGCCAGCGTCCGCCAATTAATATATGTAAGATATGCTGCAGATGGCGGAACTGCCAGGCACGAAAGTGCCGCCAGTACACCAGAAATCACAAGAATTGGTTCTTTGCGAATAAATGAAAGCAATTTTTCGCCTGCCTTTCCAAGGGCTGCATTACCTCTGTGTCCATTCCAGAATCTTCCTGACACGGCCTTCCAGTAAAGCAATCACCCGCCCCGTCAGTATCATCGAAATGATAGTTCCCGCACCTATACTCAGCGGACTTCCGGTGAAAAGAAAGCCAATCGCAAGTGAAACTGCGATAGAAACCATCCAGAAGATTCTTTCCAAACCCAAATCCGTGTCCGAGCGAGGTACCAATGATATTGGCCAACCCATCTGCCGGATTCGGCACAATCTCCATCCCAACCGTCAGTGAAGCACCGATCGCTGTCACAACAATCGCCAACAACAGCAGAAGAATCCGCGACCTATATAGAAAATGGGAACCCACTATTATTATGCGGGTTCCCGTTGCAGGTACGTTATTCAAGTTCAATCGTTCCCGGCGGCTTGCTGGTGAGATCATAGAGCACGCGGTTCACTCCCTTGACCTCATTGATAATTCTTGTCATGCAGGTCTGCAGAACGCTCCACGGAATCTCGGCAGCCTCTGCCGTCATAAAGTCTGAGGTCAGTACGCCGCGAAGCGCAACAGCATAATCATACGTGCGTCCGTCACCCATGACACCGACACTGCGCATATTGGTAAGGGCTGCGAAGAACTGGCCCTTTCCCATGTCGATGCCGCCCTTCTCCAGCTCCTCACGGAAGATCGCATCCGCATCCTGCACGATGCGTACCTTCTCTGCCGTCACTTCACCGACGATCCGGACACCCAGCCCCGGTCCCGGGAACGGCTGACGGAAAACAAGCTTTCGCGGAAGTCCGAGCTCAAGTCCGGTCTGACGGACCTCATCCTTGAACAGATCACGCAGAGGCTCCACAATTTCCTTGAAATCTACATTCTTCGGAAGGCCTCCCACGTTATGATGGGATTTAATCACAGCACTTCCGGTTCCAACTGCACCGCTCTCCACAACATCCGGATAGATGGTTCCCTGTGCAAGAAAATCCACGGTTCCAATTTTCTTGGCCTCTTCTTCGAAGATCTTGATAAACTCCGCGCCGATGATCTTGCGCTTCTTCTCCGGATCCGTAACTCCGGCAAGAAGATTGTAATAACGTTCCGCCGCATTCACACGGATGAAGTTCAGATCAAAATTTCCCTTCGGTCCGAAGATTGCCTCGACCTCGTCTCCTTCATTTTTGCGAAGAAGACCATGATCCACGAAGACACAGGTCAGCTGCTTGCCGACCGCCCGGGCGAGAAGTGCCGCCGCCACAGAAGAATCCACGCCGCCAGACAGGGCGAGAAGAACCTTACCGTTTCCGATCTTCTCACGCAGCTCCCGAATGGTTGTCTCCGCAAACGAAGACATCTTCCAGCTGCCGCTGCAGCCGCAGACATCAATGACGAAATTCTTCAGGAGCTTCATTCCTTCTTCTGTATGAAGGACCTCTGGATGGAACTGCGTCGCATAAAGCTTTCTCTCCGGATTCTCCATCGCCGCCACCGGGCAGTCTGCCGTATGCGCTGCAATATGGAAGCCCTCCGGTACCTGTGCAATGTAATCGGTATGACTCATCCATACGGTGGAGGTTTCCTTCACACCTTTCAAAAGAGCCGATGCCTTGTCATCCACTGACATTTCGGTATGTCCATATTCACTGACCGGTGCCGTTGCGACCTTTCCTCCGAGGCGGTAAGCCATCAGCTGCGACCCATAGCAGATTCCAAGAATCGGAACACCGATGTCAAACAGATCCGCCGAATAGGTCGGAGAGGTCTCCTCATAGACGCTGTTCGGACCACCCGTCAGGATAATTCCCTTCGGATTCATGGTCTTCAGCTTGTCCAGAGAAATGGTGTAGGGATGAATTTCGCAGTAAACCTGATTTTCCCGGACTC
>CALEFO010000134.1 GCA_937877165.1 uncultured Lachnospiraceae bacterium
TCAGCATGCCGATCTTCACCATACAGTGATCTCCTGTCAGGCAAACGCGTCAATCAGAATAACGGAAATATTGTCCATTCCGCCGCCGCGGTTGGCCGCGGCCACGAGCGCCTTTGCCTTCGATTCCAGTGTATTCTCTTCACGGATGATCCGGAAAATCTCCTCATCCTCAACCATATTCGTCAGGCCGTCGGAACACATCAGAACCACGTCCCCGCGATGAAGCTTTGTGGTAAAAAAGTCTACATCCAGGTATTCCTCTGCGCCGACTGCTCTTGTAATCACATTCTTGTCCGGGTGGCTTCTTGCCTTTCTCGCGTCCAGACTCCCCGCAAGAACCATCTCCTCCACCAGGGAATGATCCACCGTAATCTGGCGGATCGTCTCTCCGATCAGATACAGGCGGCTGTCCCCCACATTCGCCGTGCGAAGGACATCCCCGCAGATCGTCGCGGCCACAATCGTCGTGCCGCACCCGGACAGATCCTCGCGCATACTCGCCGTCGTATGAAGATTCTGGTTGACCGTGTGAAGGGCATCGCCCAGGATCACAATCGGATCACTGCTGCGGCTCGCCGCCGCAAGACGAAGCGTTTCACGCACAGTAAAGCGGGAGGCAAAGTCCCCCGCCTTGTGTCCGCCCATTCCATCCGCCAGAAGATAGAGATTCGGAAGATTCCCGACACTCTCATCCGATGAGCAGACAAAATCCTGATTCATCTTTCTTCGCATACCGATATCGGTAATAGAAAAAGAATGCATTCTGATGGTTCCTCGTCAGGTCCCTGCAGGACCATTCTTTCCGGAGGTTTCGATGTGCCTGTGCCGAAGCTGTCCGCAGGCACCGTCGATATCCCGCCCCAATACTCTCCTAATACTAACATTTATTCCATGTTTTTCAAGTTTTGCCCGAAACGCCTGCACCGCAGTAAGGTCCGGCTGCTCGAAATTCCGCTCCTTCACCGGGTTCACCGGAATCAGGTTGATATGCGCAGAAAGCGGCCTTGCAAGCGCCGCCAGCTCCTCCGCGTCCCTTGCGCTGTCGTTGACATCCCGGATGAGGCTGTACTCAAACGTGACCCTTCGTCCCGTCTTGTCAAAATACGTCCTGCACGCCGCCATGCACTCGGCAATCGTGTACCTTTCTGCGATCGGCATGATCTTCTTCCTCTTCTCGTCCGTCGTTGCGTGGAGAGAAAGCGCCAGCGTAATGGAAAGGTTTTCCTTTGCAAGATCATAAATCCGCGGCACAATGCCGCAGGTGCTGACCGTCACATTCCGCATGGAGAGATTCTGCCCGTTTTCATCCGTCAGCATCCGGAGGAATTTCAGAAGATTCTCATAGTTGTCCAGCGGCTCTCCGGTTCCCATCACGACGATGTGCGAGATTTTCTCGCCGGTCAGCCGGTGAATGGTATAGATTTCCTCGAGAATTTCTCCCGGCAGGAGATTCCGTTTCAGTCCGTCGAGCGTGGACGCACAGAACCGACACCCCATCCGGCAGCCGACCTGTGAGGAGACGCACACGCTGTTCCCGAACTTATATTTCATGAAGACGCTCTCGATGGTCTCCCCGTCCGGAAGACCGAACAGGAATTTCTGCGTCCCGTCCAGCTTCGAGATCTGCCGGTCGATGACTTCGAGCTTCGTCATCTCATAATGTGCCCGGATAAACTCCTTCAGCTTCGCCGGAAGATCCGTCATTTCCTCCGGATCATCCGTCAGCCGGACGTGAAGCCAGCGGTAGAGCTGTCTCGCGCGGAAGGCTGGAAAACCGGCGGCCTTCAGGTCCCCGGTCATTTCTTCCAGAGTTAAAGATTTGATATCTTTTCGATCGGACATTGTGGATCGCCTTCTTTCAGATTTTCCGGAATCTTGCCATAAAAAAGCCGTCTGTTCCGTGGACATCCGGCAGGAGCTGCACGCGGTTTTTGCAGATTCCCGGGAAATTCTCCGGAAGATAGGGGGCCAGATCCTCCGGAATCAGCCCCAGCTTCTTCTCGATAAAATCCGCCATTTTCTCATTTTCCTGCCGGTTGATGGTGCAGGTCGAATAAATCAGTACCGCGCCCGGCTTCAGAACCGCAGCGGCATTCGTCACGATTTTCTTCTGAAGCGTTGTCAGGGAGCGTAGCTTCTCCGGCGTCACATTGTACTTGATGTCCCGCTTTCTCGTGATAACGCCAAGCCCTGAGCAGGGAACATCGCAAAGGACAAGGTCCGCCTTCCCCGCAAGATCCGGCCGCGGGTTCGACGCGTCGTTTTCCTCCACGATGACATTGTGAAGCTTCATCCTGCCAAGGCCCGAACGGATTTTGTCGGTCTTTGCACGGGTAAGGTCATAGGAATGCACCTTTCCCTCCGGAAGGAGAGCTGCAGCGAGCATGGTCTTTCCTCCGGGTGCCGCGCAAAGATCATACACCTGCACGTTTCCCGAAAGGTTCCTGGTCCGCCCGGCAATCCCTGCCGCCTGTGCAGTCAGCTGGCTGGATTCATCCTGTACGGTCCACTTTCCTTCCGCAAACCCTGGAAGATCCGACAGTCCCGGCACATGCCTAAGAAGATAGCAGTCCTCCGCCCACTTCCCGGGCTGCATCTGTGCACCGGCGCCGCGGATTCCGTCCAGCACCGCTTCCTTCTCTTCCAAAGAAAGCCGCGGATCCAGCCGGATGCAGACAGGCCGCACCTCCAGCATCGCCCGGCACAGGGATTCCAGGCGCTCTTCTCCCATCTGCTCCTTCCAGAGGCTCAGGATGGAAGAAGGCATAGAATAGCGCGCTTCCAGGTCCGAGAGCTCCGCGCCCTGTGTGCGGCTTCCTGCTCCCTGATCCGCAGCGGCACCGGCAGGAGCCGTCCAAAGAGCTTCCTTCGTCTCTTTGCTTCCGTTATTTTTCCCGGCTATCACAATGACTGCACTGCTCGGCTTTGTCCGGACGGTCTTCTTTTCCGGCGTAATCAGAGGAACATACTCTTTTCCTTCCCTAACTGCCGCTTCCTTCTCCCGGCAAACGCTCCTGAGAACCCCGTTGACAAAGCCTGCCGACTGTGCCAGCTTCCCTCTCTTACAGAGGCGGACTGCCTCGCTGCAAGCCGCATAATCCGGCACGCTGTCCATATAGAAGATCTGATACAGGCTCATTCGAAGAAGGCACCGTACACGGGGCTTGATCTTCATCTCCGGATCCTTCTGATGGCAGCGGATCACGGCATCCAGCTCGATCTCCCGCTCAATGGTTCCCTCCGCGAGTCGCTTAAGAAAAGACCGCTGTGTGAGCGGGAGGCTCGCATAACGGTCCTGTGTGCGTTTGATCAGAAGATTGCTGTAGGTTCCATGGAGCTCATGCTCCACCAGAATCTGCCAGACAAGCTCACGGACATTGACATTCTTCGCCGGGGTTCCGGCTTCTTTTTTCTGTTCTTCCATATCTCTTTTTATTCCATCCGCCCTTTTCGAGGGTACTAGGTATCTCTTTTCCTGTTGTTCGACAGCAGAATCAGACGAAGAAGCTGCAGGATTGAGGAAGCCGCCGCTGCCACGTAGGTCATGGCCGCCGCCTTCAGAACCGCCTTCGCCTTCCTATTCTCATCCATTCCGAGAATTCCATACTGCTCCAGCATCACAAGTGCCCGGTGCGAAGCATTAAACTCCACGGGAAGCGTTACAAGCTGAAACAAAACACCCAGAGAAAACAGAACAATGCCGATCGTCGTGAAGGTATTGGAGAGCCCCAGAATCAGACTCAGAATCACGATCCAGATGCCGGCGTTCGATCCAAAGTTCGCAATAGGAACCAGTGCTGTCCGCACCTGCAGCGGAACGTAGCCCTGCTCATGCTGCATCACGTGACCGCACTCATGCGCGGCAACGCCAAGTGCCGCAACTGACCGGGAGCTGTAGACCGCGTCCGAGAGGTTAACAACCTGCCGCGACGGATCGTAATGATCTGTAAGGTTCCCGGAGACATGACGAACCTGCACATCCAGGACGCCGTTTCGCTCCAAAATCAGCCGGGCGACATCCGCTCCCGTAAGACCGCAGGCCGCTGCAATTCTCGAATATCTCGTATAGGTCGTATTAACATGCATGCTCGCGGCCATGCAGAGCACGGCGCCTGCTGCCACCAGAATCATGGTCCAGTCATAATATCCGTATCCGTAATACATCGCCATACCTTCCTTTCCGTCAGAGCTTCCTGTCAGAACCTTTCGTTCAGAATCTTCCGATCCGTTCCAGCTGCTCGCCTGCCTGCATCCGGCATCCCATGAGAAACGCCTGCACCGGCATCCGCTTCTTGCCTTCGAGCTGAAGCTCCTCCAGTGCCAGGAGGCCATCGCCCGTCTCTACCATCAGGGCATCCTTCGTCACGATCATCACCGTCCCCGGCTTTACTTCCTTGAAATCAAGACCGTTTTTTCCGCCGCAGCCAAGCTCCCGGAGCTCCTCCCCGGTCACCGGCTTTGCCATCCAGATCTTCAGCATTTTGCCGTTCCAGTGCGTATAGGCACTCGGCCATGGGTTCAGGCCGCGGATCAGCCGTCCGATTTCCTCCGCGCTCCTGTTCCAGTCAATGTTTCCCATCTCCTTGCGGAGCATCTTCGCGTAGCAGGACTTCGCATCATCCTGCGGAACCGGCGTAATGGTCCCCGCCGCAATCTCATCCAGCGTCCGAAGAAGGAGCGGGCCTCCCATTTCTGAGAGCCTGTCGTAGAGCGAGCCCGCCGTCTCATCCGGCGAAAGCTCCACCTTCTCCTGCGTCAGAATATCGCCGGTGTCGAGGCCCTCGTTCATCTGCATGATGGTGTCTCCCGCCTCCTTCTGGCCGTCCAGAACCGCCCACTGAATCGGGGCCGCCCCGCGGTAAGCAGGAAGAAGCGAGCCGTGAATGTTCACGCACCCGTAGCGCGGCATCTCCAGAATCTCTTTCGGAAGAATCTGTCCGAAGGCCGCCACCACGATGATGTCCGCCTCCTCTTCCCGGAGACGATCCACTGCCTCCTTCTCCCTCACCCTCTCCGGCTGAAACACAGGAATGCCGTACTCCTGCGCGCAGAGCTTCACATCGGACGGCGCGGGCTTTCCGCTTCGTCCCTTCGGACGGTCCGGCTGTGTCACCACAAGGGACACCTCATGCTTCCCGGACTCTGCCAGTGCCTTCAGTGCCGGAACCGCAAAGTCCGGCGTTCCCATAAAAATAATCTTCATATTTACCTCGCTGAGGCAAAATCCGCGATACCAGAGAGAATTTCGCGGCAGCCGGTGCCTCTGTCCTCACTCTTCCTCTTCCTGCTCCGCCAGCTCGTTGTTATCGATCAATCCTCCCTGTGCGAGCTCCACGTAGAGCTTTCCGTCCAGATGATCGAACTCATGGCACATGCAGCGCGCAAGAAGCTCGGTTCCTTCCACCTCAATCGGCTGAAAATCGCGGTCCAGTCCGATCGCCTTGACATAGTTCGGTCTTGTCACCAGTCCGGATTTGCCGGGTACCGAAAGGCAGCCCTCATAGCCGGTCTGCTCTCCCGAGGACTCCACAATCTTCGGATTGATGAAAACAAGAGGCTGATCCTGCTCCGGACTTACGTCCATCACGACAAGGCGCTTTAAGACACCGACCTGCGGTGCCGCAAGCCCCACCCCATTTGTCTCATACATCGTCTCAAACATATCGTCAATCAGCTCCTGGAGCCTTGGGGAAGATTCCTTGATCTCCTTTGCCTTTTTGTTCAGAATCGGATCTCCGATTTCACGGATTGTCAATAATGCCATAATTCTCTTTCCTTCCTGAAGGTACATTTCACTGCGTATGAATCAGAACGCATTCACCGGATCAAAATCAAACTGGAACACCGTGTCCATTTCGCGGCTGGCCTCCATGGCCCTTTTCGCCGCGGCCTCCACGCCGTCTTTACAAACGATTAGTGTATCATAATCCGGACTTTTTACATAGATGACATAGCGGTACTCGTCCCGGAGCTTTTCAAGTGCAGCGGGCGCGGGGCCGATGAAAAGAAGCCCGTCCGGGTCCTTCTGCCTCTTTGCCCAGGTAAGCTGCTCCAGAAGCGTCCTTGTTTTCTCCGCAAACAGCGAAGCGTGTTCCTCCTTGCGTGACGAAATCTGAATCGCAAGAAGGTGCTCCGCGGGAGGATAACGCAGGAGCCTCCGGTAGACCATCTCCTCCTGATAAAAGGACGGATAGTCCTGTCTCGCCGCGTGAACGATGCTGTAATGCTCCGGCTCATAGGTCTGAATGACGACATTTCCCGGCACACTCCCGCGTCCTGCCCGGCCTGCTGCCTGCGTCAGAAGCTGAAAGGTCCGCTCCGCCGAGCGGTAGTCCGAAGCATTCAGGGACAGGTCGGCAAGAAGGATTCCCACCAGAGTCACCTTCGGAAAATCGTGACCCTTGACGATCATCTGGGTTCCGATCAGAATATCCGCCTCCTCATTGGCAAAGGCCGACAGGATTTTCTCATAGCTCCCCTTAGCCTTCGTGGTATCGGCATCCATCCGCAGAATCCTGGCCTTCGGAAACTCCCTTTGAAGAAGGCTCTCCGCCTGCTCCGTTCCCGCGTGAAAACCGCTGATATAGGGCGATCCGCACTCCGGGCACTTATCCGGCATCGGCTCCTCATAGCCGCAGTAGTGGCAGACAAGGCGCCCTCCCCCGTGAAGGGACAGGGAGACGCTGCAGTGCGGACATTTCGGCACGTAGCCGCAGCTTCTGCACGAAACAAACCCGGAAAAGCCTCTCCGGTTCAGAAAAAGCATACTCTGCTGCCCCTTCTCCAGCCGGTCCGCAAGAAGAAGTGACAGCCTCCGTGAGAAAATCGAGTGATTGCCTTCGCGAAGCTCCTTTCGCATATCCGCGATTTCCACAGAAGGAAGGGTTCCTCCCGTGAGACGCCGTTTCAGCTCATACAGGCGGTAGCTTCCCTCTTTTGCCCGGTAATAGGATTCCAGGGACGGCGTTGCAGACCCCAGCACCACAACGGCCCTGTGCATCGCAGCGATCTCTTCCGCGACCTCCCTTGCGTGATACTTCGGCATGGATTCGTTTTTATAGCTGCTCTCATGCTCCTCGTCCATAATGATGACGCCGATATTCGGAAACGGCGTAAACAGCGCAGATCTCGGCCCGATGATCACATCGATGTCACCTCTTCTGGCACGCTCAAACTGATCGCTCTTCTCGCTCTCCGAAAGCTGCGAGTTCATCACAGAAACGCGGTCGCCGAAATGCCGGTAAAACCGCATCAGCGTCTGATAGGTCAGCGAAATTTCCGGAATCAGCATGATGGCCTGCCGCCCCTTCGCCACGATCTTCTCAATGATTGAGATATAGACCTCCGTCTTGCCGCTTCCCGTAATCCCATGAATCAGACTGACCCGGGGAACCGTCTTACGTCCCTCCTGCATTCCGCAGGAAGCTTCTCCCCCCTCTCTCCCCTGAATTGCCTCGAAATCCCGCAGAACCCCCTCGGTGATGGCACTCTGCTCGGGGCTGAGAATAAGGCGCTGCCCATCCTTTTTTGAAACCGAGACGGGGTTTCGCAGCATCTTTTTCGTCCGTACCTCGAGAATTCCCTGCCTCTGCAGGGCGGCAATCACCTGAGCGGTGACGTGAAGCTTCTGCACGATCAGGCCATAGGGCTGATCCGGCACCTCCATCAGCTCCCTAAGAAGCCGCTCTCTTGCCACCTGGTGCTTCATCGCAAATTCGTGGCGCTTCTTCTCCGCCTCCGCCCCGGACAGAAGAAGGTGGACAGAGCGGTGCTCCACAGGCTTTGCCTGTTTTCTTGAAGTAAGGACCGTCTTCAGTGCCGTCGCCATCGTCGAGCCGTAGCGCCGCTTCATCCAGAGGGCAAGCTGTACGGCATTGTCGCCCGTCACATCGGTTCCGCTCATCGAAACGTCTTCGATTTCCTTTACCCTCTCATCCGGATATTCACAGCTCTCTTCGAAGCCGATGATATACCCCTTCCGCTTCGTGTCGCCCTTCCCGAACGGAACCACAACAAGACTCCCGAGGCGCAGCTTTGGCTCCAGCGCTTCGGGAATCCGGTAGGTAAACGGCCGGTCCAGCCGTCCGTGCGAAATATCAATAATGACCTGTGCGTAGCGATGCATGCTGTTCCATGTTCCTTCGGATATGCGGCTCTCATGAGCCCCTCTTTCTTATGCCTTCTCCTCATCCTCTTTCAGGATTTCCGCGATGATAACGCGCTCATCCATAGGATATTTCTTCCCCTTGATCTCCTGATAATCCTCATGTCCCTTGCCTGCAAGAACGATGATGTCCCCGGGCTCTCCGTGATGGATGGCATAGGCGATGGCCTCTCTCCTGTCCGGAATCGTGATGTACTTCCCATCCGTCTTCGAAATGCCGGTCACGATGTCCGCGATGATATCCATCGGCTCCTCATTCCGTGGGTTGTCCGATGTGATGATGGTAAAATCCGACAGTCTCCCCGAAACCTCGCCCATCTCGAAGCGGCGCACCTTCGAGCGGTTTCCTCCGCACCCGAAAAGCGTCACCAGACGGTGCGGATGATATTCCTTCAGTGTAGACAGAAGACTCTCCAGTGCGACGGCATTGTGCGCATAGTCGATCATCAGTGTAAACGCATCGCTGACCTTCACGAGCTCAATGCGGCCCTTTGCCTTTGCGAAAAGAAGTGCCGTTCGGATGTCCTGCGGCGTTACGCCGAAGTGATGGCAGATGGCAATGGCAGCGAGCGCGTTGTAGACACTGAACCGTCCCGGCGTCGGCACCTCGCAGGAAAGCTCCACCTCTCCTCTTGTGTCAAACCGGATGCCGAGCTCTCCCGGCTTTTCAATCAGCTGAAGATTCTCCGCGTAAAGGTCATTGTCCTTTCCGAGGCCGTAGTGCTCCGCCCGGCAGGTACTCCCCTCCAGAATGCGGCCCGCATACGGATCGTCTCCGTTCACAATTCCCAGGCTGCACTGGCGGAACAGAAGACTCTTGCAGTGGAGATACTCCTCGAAATCCGCATGCTCATTCGGCCCGATGTGGTCCTCCGAGAGGTTGGTAAACACGCCGATGTCGAACTGAATTCCTGCCGTGCGGTCCAGCTTCAGTGCCTGCGAGGACACCTCCATGACAACCGCCTGCACGCCGTCGTCCGCCAGGGCCTGGGCCTCTCTGCAGATCGATGGACTCCGGCGTCGTGTTGTTTGACGGCCGGTGAACCTCATGCCACGCGGATTCGATGGTTCCGATCAGGCCCATATCAATGCCGGCCTTCTCCAGAATGGAGCGGACAAGGTATGTCGTCGTGGTCTTTCCCTTCGTTCCCGTAATGCCGATCATCTTCATTCTGCGTGAAGGATGCCCGTAGAACGCCGCCGACACAAAAGCCATGCCTCTTCTGGTCGAGTTCACGCAGACAACAGCGGGGAGCTTTGTTACATCCTGTCCGTCAAGAGCAAGCTTCAACGGATGTTCCGAAAGGATCGCCGCCGCGCCATTTGCGGCAACCTGCGGCGCGTAATCGTGTCCGTCCGAATTCGCTCCGCGGATGGCAAAAAAGAGCATGCCCTCCCCGGCCTTTCTCGAGTCATTGGTGATGTCCCGGATCTTTCGATCCAGAAAAATGTTCTCCAGCTCGGATCCTTGTCTGATCTTTTCCCCATCGGCAGAGTAAATCTCACATGGGATATCCTTCAAAAGCTCACGTAAATTCATAAACTTACCTTTCCGTCGTTTCTTCTCTTGCTCTGCACTCTGCAGGCCCTTGCCTCAAGCCTTCCGGAGGGGCTGCAGACACAAAGCTTTTCATCAGATTTCCATTATAGCGCATAAAACAAGAAGCCGGCGTCTTAGAGTTTTTCCCTGAAACGTCAGCTTCTTTCTGAAATTCTTCATTCTGACCGGGCGATGCTTACCAAAGGCCTTTGATTTCTGAGGCCGCGTCCTCATCCAGAACCAGCGTAAAGTCCGGATGCATTTGAAGAATGGAAGCCGGAACCTGGGGCTTCACCGGTCCGAAGAAGGACTCCTTCACGATATCCGCCTTGCCCTTGCCGCTGACCACCATGAGGACCCTTCTTGCCTTCATGATCGTGCCGACGCCCATCGTGTAGGCCTTTCTCGGAACCTCGTCCTTACTCTCAAAGAAGCGCTTGTTCGCCTCGATGGTGGACTCCTCCAGCCTGATGCAGTGCGTTCCCATTGCAAACGAATCCGATGGCTCATTGAAGCCGATATGCCCGTCCTGTCCAAGACCCAGAAGCTGCAGATCAATACCGCCTGCCCGCTCAATGATCTCATCGTATTCGCGGCATGCCTCTCCTGCGTCCATGTTCGAGCCGTCCGGAACGTGGATGTTCTCCGGCTTCACATTGACATGACTGTGGAAATGCTTGTTCATGAAGTACCAGTAGCTCTGCTCGTTGTCGTGGGAAAGGCCCTGATACTCATCCAGATTGATGGTCACGACCTCCGAGAAGTCAATTCTTCCCTTTTCATAGCGCTTGACCAGACTCTTGTACAGTCCCTCCGGCGAGCTTCCGGTCGCAAGTCCGAGCACGCTGTCCGGCTTCATCAGAACCTGTGCAAAAATCACGTCTGCCGCCCGCTTCGACATCTCTTCATAATCCTTGGTTACTACAATTCTCATTCTTTTTCCTTTTCCCCCTTATTGTTTC
Source organism: uncultured Lachnospiraceae bacterium (assembly GCA_937877165.1). GTDB lineage: Bacteria > Bacillota > Clostridia > Lachnospirales > Lachnospiraceae > CAG-791. Next base: position 10,667 of record CALEFO010000134.1, read on the forward strand.
CAGAATACCATTTTGGGTCTTCTTTATTTCTTGCGCCGAATTACCTTCCCGTCCTTGATGACCATCCTCGTCTCCAGCCTCTCATCCGCAGACAAAAGAACCACATTGCCCTTTTTTCCGGGCTCTATGGAGCCGTACCGATCCTCCGCGCAGATGGCACGGGCCGGATGAATAGTCGCACAGGCAACCGCTGTTTCCAGAGGAATTTCCATCGTCTTTACGACGTTCCGGACGCAGTCCATCAGGTTGGAAACGGAACCGGCGAGGTTTCCCTCTTTTACAAGTGTACAATATTTCCCCTTCTTGACAACAGGCTCTCCGCCAAGCTCATACCTTCCGTCCGGCATGCCTGTGCAGCGAAGGCTGTCGCTGATCAGAATCATCCGATCCTTTCCCATCATGCGGAATGCCGCGCGGACCGCAGCAGGATGAACGTGAATGCCATCGCAGATGATCTCCGCATTGACCTTCGGACTGTCCGAAACAGCACCCACAATGCCCGGCGCACGGTGCGAGAGCTCCGTCATTGCGTCATACAGATGCACGGCATGTGAAGCACCCGCGTCAAAAGCGCGTCTTGCCGTCTCATAATCCGCGTTGGAATGCGCGATGGAGACAATCACGCGGTTCTTCACGTCGCGGATGTAATCTTCAAAGCCCGGATTCTCCTCCGGAGCAAGCCCGATGATCTTAAGAAGTCCCTGCGAAGCTTCAAGGAACCGGTCCACCAGACGGGCATCCGCAGGAAGGATGTAGTCCTCATTCTGCGCACCCTTTTTGATGTGGCTGATAAACGGCCCTTCCATGTTGAAGCCGATGACATCCGCACCCTCGTGCGGTGTCTTCGCAAACTCCGCTCCGACAGAGAGCACGTGCTCCAGATCCCTCACAGGGAGCGTTAACGTCGCCGGACAGATCGCCGTGATTCCCTCGCCTGCCTCATATGCTGCGATGGCTTCAAAGGCTTTTCTCGTGCCATCGCAGACATCCGCGCCCATCGCGCCATGAAAATGAAGATCCACAAGCCCCGGAATGGCATAAGCGCCTTTCGCGTCAATGACCTCTTGTACCCCTTCCCGGTTTTCCTTCGTATCCTTGGCAAAAACTCCGTCCCGGATCACGATCGCTCCCGGGGCAAATTTCTCATCCGGTCCATAGACCAGAGCGTTCTCAATGATCATGAATTCTCCCTCCGTTTCTCTTATTAAAACATATCTGCCTGGCAAATTGGCGGAGCAGATCCGAAAGTTCTTGCAGAATAAAACGATACGATGCAAATTTGCCGCACTGCGCAGAAAAAGAGCACCCGCAAGGCGGATGCTCTTTTTCTTCTACTACTTCTTATGAGGGGGGAGATAGTGAGTAAGTAACTATCTTGGTTAATACTATAATTTGCAAATGTGTTGAAAATGTGTCCGTGATCTAAGGAATTTCTAAAAAAAATAAAGGATTTATAAAACAATCTCCAGCAGCCTTGCGCACTTTTTCCCAGGCAGCTTCACATCCAGGATTCCACCCTCCAGCTCATAGCTGCAATCAATGGAGGACGGATAAATCACCCGCACTCTTGCATTCTCTGAGATGCCGGACTCCGATAAATCGACCGTTACTTGATCCGATTTCGGTGCAAAGACAGCCAGATAAGCCCTCCTGTCATTCTTCAGGCCATATGCCAGCGTTTCACAGTGAACCGTGTGAAGTCCCTTGGGCCAGAAAGGAAGCATACCGGGAAGTTCCTTTCGGATCTCCTTGTACAGAGCAATCCCCTCCTGCATCAGCTGAAGATTTTCCTTCTTCATGTTCCAGACAAGGCCGCTCACATAGGGACGCAGAAGCAGGCCGTTGACCATGTTATAAATTACATGTTCCCGCTCATCCTCATATGGATAGACCCACATTCCTGCCTGCTCCGGTGTAACCGCCGATGCAACATTTGCTGCAATATAGGAATTGCTGATGTAATCCGTCTGGTCGCTCGTGGACTGAAGGCTATGAAGGGACAGAATTCCATAATCCATTCTCTGTGCACCGGAGCTGCAGGCTTCCACAACAAGATCAGGGTGCTTTTCATAGATTTCACGAATCCAGTCATAGAAAGCCCGGTAATGGTTCAGCATCGCATCCCCGACACTGTCTGCCGCAAGATCACTTCCGGCTCCTGTCGTCACGTTGTAATCCATTTTGAAGAATTCAACGCCGTACTCTTCAATCAGCCGGTCCACCACATTCATGCAGTATTCTCTGACCGCCGGATTCCGAAAATCCAGAAGATAGCGCTTATTGTCAATTCTCCGTTTTCCATGCGTGCAGACGAACCAGTCATCCGGAAGCTTTCCCGCGAGCTCGCAGGCGATTCCCATAACCTCAATTTCCAGCCAAAGGCCCATTTTCATTCCTTTGGCTCTTGCATAATCCGCTACACTCCGGATTCCGTTCGGAAACCGCTCCGGAGATTCCTTCCATTCTCCCACGCGATCCCACCAGGGTCCTTTATCATACCAGCCGCAGTCCATGCAGTAATACTCACAGCCAAGCTCCGCAGCAAGATCAATGATCTTCTTCTCCTTCTCTTCTGTCGGATCTCCAAACAGACAGTTCATGTAATCATTGAACACGACGCTGCAGCGGCGGTCATCCTCGTTCGGCCGGCGGATTTTCCGTCTGTATTTGGTAAGCTCACCAAGCGCAGCGGACACGCCTCCCGTGCAGACACCGAAGGCGGCTGGAACGGTAGTAAAGCTTTCACCCGGATTCAGCTGCTTCCACCACTGTGTTTCATCATCCGGGCCCATAAGGGCAAGATAAAGATTGCGGCCTACATCAGAGCCAAGCTCAATCTGCCAGGAGCCGGAATGCTCAATCTGATAATAGCTGATTTCACCCGTCGTACGATTTTCCGTCATTCCCATCGGGAGATGCTCGCAGGAGGACCAGGATCCAAGATTCTCATAATGGTAACGATTGTTGCTGGCATCCGGAAGATTGTATCCATCCACCGGAAATCCGGAAAGGCCAAGATCCCGGATATCATCCTTCTTCCACTGTGCCTCGCTCGCCCAGCTGTTGTATGGTACATAAAGATCTGTTTTATCGTAATACTCGCCTGCTCCGTTCTTCGAAAGGCCGCCATAGTAGAAGGAAGAAGCATATTCCAATCCGACCGCCTCCGCTCCATCATTGCGAAGCGTCGTCTCCACGCGCACCGCAGCGATTCCATCATAGAAGCGCATCCTATAATCGGCATGGAGATGATGCTCCGATTCCATGGAAATGGTCAGAAGCTTTCCGTCCGCAAGTTCATCCATCCGATGCTCCAGGTAATGAAACCGTGCGGACTCACTCCCGGTATTATGCTTATAAGCATGAACCCCCGTCGTTCCTTCTCCCGTAAGATGAACCGCAAGAAGCTGATGAAGCCTTGGTGCTATGCAGTCTCCCTGCTCCAGCTGCTCCAGATCTTCCGGCTTCCCGTCTGCTCCAGCTGCAGATTCTGCCGAAAAATCAACCAGCTCTACCGTTTTATCGTCATTCATTCGAAAGCAGACCCTCATTCCTGCTTCGCGAAATTCCAGTAATTGCATATTCCATTCCTCCTGGAATGTCCCTGTCCATCATACATCGCGGACCCACACCCGCATTTCTCCGCTTCCACGGTTCCCCCAAAGATAATAGGGAACGAAGGTCAGCGTCTGTCCTGCCGTTTCCGGTTTCTTCTCCGAGTACAGACCCTCTCCATTCGAAATATCCCGATACCCATCCGCGGTAATCCGGACGTAGCTCCCAAGTACCGGGTCTTTTACTTCTTCTGTCTCCAGCTTCGCGCTGTCCGGAAGCGATAACGCATACAGCTCTGCTCCGTTGTCCCTTTCCTCCAGTGCATAAACGATCGGTCCTCTTGCAATCGCAACAAGTCCTGCGTCCTTGCGCACCTTCGGATTTGCATAGATTCTTCTGACCGGCATTTCAAAACAGATTTCCACGCAGTCACCGACATGCGTCAGACCATTCAGATACAGATAGCCATCACGCAGGGACTCTTCCATGGAAACGTTCTGCGAAGTCTCTTCCTCTCCATTTCTGATCCGAAGAATTGCTGCTGCATTGCGTGCCCAGGCAGGAATGCGGACCGCCAGCGTGAATTCTCTGTTTTCCTTATTTTCCCCAATCGTATAGCGCACATTTCCCTTCCAGGGATACCCGGATTCCACGTCGATGCTCACCCCCGGAATGCAGGACGAAGCAAAGGTTCCTCCAACATAAAGATGCGCATAAATGGTGTTCTCATTCTCCCCCCATGCATATTTGGAAAGCGCTGTGATGCACCGGGATACGTTCGGAGGGCAGCATGCACACGCATACCACTGCGGGCGCTCCGGCAGCACATGCTCGTATCCAGGGACCTTGCCGGACACCGAAGGATCCACCTCCAGCGGATTTACATAGAAGAATCGTGTTCCATCATGCTGCATTCCGCTTAACACGGTATTATACAATTCCTTTTCCATCACATCCGCATACCGCCCGGACGGATTCATCTGCAGCATCTCTCTTGCAAAAAATACCATTGCTACCGATGCGCAGGTCTCCGCATATATGGTATCATTCGGAAGATCATACGGAATGGTAAATGCCTCACCATGAACCGTGGATCCGATTCCGCCTGTAATGTACATCTTCTGATTGACAATGTTATTCCAGAGACGCTCGCAGGCCGCCTGAAGTGCTTCGTCATGAAGATCCGCGGCAAGATCTGCCATTGCTGTGTACAAATAAGCAGCCCGAACCGCATGGCCAGTAGCCTCTGTCAGCTCCCGCACAGGCTTATTGTTCTGTGCATAGCCGCGGTCCTTCGGATCCATGCCGAAGATCGTAATATCCCGCCGCTCTGCTTCCTCTTCAAAGTAATTCGGCTCTGTTCCTCTCTCATTGATAAAATACTCTGCGTTCTCCAGATACCGTCTCTCTCCGGTTGCATGATACAGCCGAAGAAGTGCGATTTCGATCTCCGGATGTCCTGGGATTCCCCTTTTCTTTCCCGCTTCCTTTCCGAACCTCCTTCCGATGCAATCTGCTATTTTCTTTCCGATCTTTAGAAAATCGTCTTTCCCTGTTGCTTCATAATTGGCAACCGTCGCCTCAATCATATGCCCCATGCAATACAGCTCATGAGCCTCCAAAAGGTCGGTCCACTTCTTGTCCGGTGCCTTAATCTGAAAATAGGTATCCAGGTATCCGTCTTCTTCCTGTGCCTTCCCGATCAGGTCGATCATTTCGGCAGCTTTTGTACGAAACCAGGAATCATCCGAAATCGCTATTGCATTAGAAACAGCCTCCATCCATTTGGCAAGATCGGAATCCTGAAAAACCATTCCATAGAAGTCCCCCTTGCTGAGACCTGCCGCAATCCTGAAATTCTCAATGACATGGCTCTTCTCGATCTCCGGAATCTCGTCGCGAAGGATTTTCTCCTGATAGGGAATCACCTGCTCCAGGATAAGCTTCTGGAAATAATCCCAGAAGCCATCCCTCACCTTCGTCTGATTCAGCCTTGGCTGGAATTCAATATTTTCAACCATTGTAATACCCTCCTTACACCTTTGCATCGCATTCATTATCATTGAATTCACGAATGAATTCATGCTCTCATAATATATTAGCGCGGTCAGACATGTAACTGACAGTGCCAAACATATGGTGGATTATTCAAACCTTTTATGCTATCGTTGCAGTAAACATTTGCAAAACCAGGAGGTCTCTTATGCGATATCTCATCTCCGAAGTAAAGGAGCCGCTTACCTACGCTTCATCCGGCATGCTGATTCATTCCGATCAGTTTCTGCACCCCCGCCGCTGCATTGATACCTATGTTCTGCTCCTCATCCAGCAGGGGACTCTCTGCATCACAATGGACAATCAGGAATATGAAGTCGGGCCGAACCAGTTTCTTCTCCTTCTCCCGGGAAGACTTCATTTCGGAACCACTCCCTCCAGGGGTATGCTCTCCTACTACTGGATGCATTTCTCCATGAGCACTTCAACGACGCAGCTCCTTGATTTAGCCTCCCCGCCTGTACATACAGATCTCTCCATTCCCCTTTCAGAAAAGCCTTTGGCTGGTTCTTATTCGCTTACTCAGGCGCAGTATTCTGTGCCTGTCTTCGGCGATCTTGGAAAAGATCTGCGGGCTAGTCTGATCTTCCAAAGTCTTCTGGATATGACCAGGCGGTCCCACTATCAGATTGACTGGCGCTGTCATTATCTTTCCAGCTATCTTCTTCTGGAAATCTCTCATGAAGCAGCCGGACAATACAGCTCCGCAAATCTTCAGCTTCCGGAGCCGATTACCCGTATTCATGATTTCATTCAGGCAAACTATTCCGAACCGATTTCCTCCCGTACGATTGCGGAGCATCTTGGTTATCATCCTGTTTATCTCGAGCGGTATTATCGGAAATACACCGGCACTTCCATCACCTCCTCCATCCATGAAGCGAGGATTGAGGCCTCCAAGAATCTGCTTCTGAACGCAGATTCTGTCCTGTCCCTGGAGGAAATTGCAGCAGCCTGCGGGTTTTCCGATGTCAAATACTACATGCGGATCTTTAAAAGGCTGGTCGGAACAACACCGACGCAATATAAGAGAAACCTTTCCCAGCGGAAGATCAATACATAAGGGTCCGCTCATTCCAGGGAGCAGTCGGATAGACCGCCCCCGATACCTCCGAAATGAATCTACCGAAGCAGTGCTTCCACGTGAAGAACTCCCCTGCAGCTTTCCGGAATGACAACACTCTCGGCGTCAACCAAAGAGAATGGAGCTTCTTCTCCATTCAGCTTTAATGCCACGATCTTTTTGTTCTCAGGAACGCGAAGACGCAGAATGACTTTCTGTCCCTTTCCAGGAATCGTCAGCTCCCCGTACACACGCCCGTTTCGCATGTCCGAATGTAAATTCACACTCACCCTGCCCCAGCGTGTCGGTGCATCCTGAACAGAAATCTGTTCTCCGTCTGCCATCCATTCACGTGGCGTTGCCTTACACAGCCACAGAACTTCGTCCATCGGATCTTCAAAAACCAGCATCCATTTTGTAATGGTCGGAATCGTCATCTGAGCAGGCGGGCAATACCCGGTATTCAGGCCGCGGTCTCTGTCGATATCCACACACTCAAATGCAGTCCAGCTTCCTCTGGTATGAAGGTGAAGAGCATGTGCATAAAAGAACATCAGGAATTCACGAATCATATCATGCTGGATCAGTCCATACGCCTCACCATAGCAGATAAATGCAACCACGGTATTCCGGTTTCCAAAAATGCCAAGCTTCATTCCATTGTATTCACTTCCGGATTCCATAAGAATCTGAACATATTTCTTTGGAACCACACCGGAGTGCATCATTTCACACCAGACACGGTTATCATCAAAAGAATCCGGAGTGGAACGGTACGGGTAATCGTAATAAAACAGCTTGCTTCCTGCAATGGACGGAAGAAATGCTCCGCTTCGATCCATCCGCATGGAACGTTCCAAAGAAGTGACGATATTCTGCCGAAGCTCTTCTGCTTCTTTCAGTAAATCATTTCCTCTGCTCTCCCAGACAGAATTCTTTGCTCTTCTCCCTATGGACTTCCACATGTCTCCGCTGTCACGAAATCCACGCCATGCCTCAGTACTGTTGGAAAAATAAGGACGTTCAAAATCATATTTCAAGAAATCCGGATGGACAAAGCTGACATCTGCCTCATGACGCCCATGCAGCATTCCGTAAGCCGGATCATCTGCTGGCAGCTCTTTGGCCTTTTTACGGCGATCCAGCAGAATCTTTGTAATCGCCATGATCTTTCCTTCATATTTCTCAATCAGATCACTATCTCCGGTATAGGAATAATACTGTGCCAGCTCAGCAAGCATACGCCCATACTGGCCAATCTCCGGGCCACGATATTCCAGCTGCCCGTTATCCCGAACAAATTCATCAAAATAATTCTCGAGATAGGCTTTTGCCAGATATGTTTTTCCCCATTCCAAATAGCAGTCCACACTGGATGTAAGAATATCCTGAAAACCATCGTGCTCCGGAGCTCCGTAATTGCGGATCACTGATCCATATCGCGGATGCATCCCGGTTCGCCCAATCCTTTCCCGGGCCATGGAATGCATACAGAAATCAGGAACCCATGGTTCCGCACTGATCGAAAGCTGCATTCCGCCGTCCAGCTCTTTTTCCCAGTACTTCTTCAGGCGAAAAAGATCCGCATAAAAGTCATTTCCATCCGGCTCATTTTCCAGAGGATAGGGCAGATAAGAATCATAATAGTGAATCTCTTCGACCTTTCCATCCACAAGCTTTACATAGCGGTACCATGCCGGCTGAATGTTTTCACTCTTTACATCAACTTTGGCAAAAGCCATGAATTCCCAACATTTATTGGCTTCATAGGGATAGCGCATGATCACCACAGGGAGCCAGCCACCAAGAAGTCCTTCACATACAGTATGCTGATTCACTGCCTTCTCAATATCACCGGAGACATAACCATGATGAATCCTCGAAATGTTATATCGGATTCCATAATAAAGCGGAATCACATCGCTGGTCTTTGGCGTTCCGATAAATGTATGTGGAAGCTCAAAGCCCTCATCCTGACAATACGCAATCCGAATCGGCGGAAGCACTTTTTTGATCTCTTCATAATTTGGATCCTCGCTTTGTTCCAGAATCCGTTTTCCCATCAGGTCTGCATTGGATTCGACTACAACCTGCTTCAGATAACCGGTATAAGCGTGTTCCTCTTCATTTTTAGTACTCTCCACACGTCGTCCAAAAAAGGCCAGCACATTTCCCTTTCGGTCCACGTAGCATATTCCGCCATCATCCGAAAAATCCTCCACGATCGCTGCCTTCTGATGATTATCCAGTTCCACCAGTCCTACCAAGGTCCATCCTTCTCTGGCTTCTGACAGGTTCCATTTCTCAAAAGCTCCGTTTTTCCAATAAAACACAGTATGCTCATCCTGTATAACCAGTGAAATATGCTCCGGCTGCTTTCTTTTTGCGTTCATCCGTTACTTCCTCCGGTTTTTTCCTGTGTGACAGACAGCTGATATCCGTCACATTGATATCTATCTGTTACGGTGATTTCCATGGTTCCATGGATAACCGGGTACGTTTTCTCCCAAACCATTTCCGGACCGCTTACCTTTGTAAATCGATCCTGAAACGGTGTATGCTCCAGCTTCACTCGAACGTTCTCCCCAAAGTAATCCGGCAAATTGTCCACACGGATTGTAACGTTCTCGTCTCCCTCTCCGCCAAAAAGAATTCGAAGAGATTTCTGCTGCTGATTCAGGCAGGCAAAGCCGTCAAGAAAGCGTGGATTATGTGGTTTTTCCGGCAATACCTCTACCATTTCACCATCCATATCGGCATACCATTTATAAAACCAGAACCCTCCGTTTGGCTCATAGTCCGGCGTAAGCGTACTGCTCAATGTTCCCTGAACACCGTTCCAAAAGCTTTGGCATGCACTGTCCACCTGAAAGCGTTCAAACTTGGCGATTAGCGGAGCGCACACCCCGGGGCACCCTTCTTCTTCGAACCATCCGCCACCACTGTATTCATTGATGGAGATCGGAAGCGGTCCGATTTCAAGCTCCTTCTCAAGCTCCCGATAATCCTCAAGGATCTTTGTAATATCTTCATCCGCCAGTTGATGCCAGCAGATAATATCCGGCAGTGTCCCATGCTCCTTCTGATACTCCAGAAAGCTCTTCATGGCCGGTCTCGTATAAACATAGGAGGAAGGACCGATTGTTCTTGCCGATGGATCCAATTCGCGCAGCTTTTTCTGAGAAACACTGAAAAATTCATTAAATGTCAGATGTCCACTGACAGCTGAAGAAGCATATCCGCTGGTTGCGCTGTATGTATTCCCGCGTATTGCTGAGTCAGCCTCATATCTTTCCGGAGATGCCCCGGAAACATTCAAATAATCAATTTCCAGATTCTCTACAGAAGCCCGGGAAACCTTCACCTTATTCTCGCCTTGACGAAGCCGCACAGAAAAATCCAGATCTCCACATGCGCCGTTATGATACCATCCTCCGGTTGGAGGGAAGGAAAGAATCCCGCACTCCTCTCCATTCACCTGCAGGTTCAAGGCCGCATGACTTTGGTTTCCATTCGCATAGCGAATCGTCGTTTTATATGTTCCATTCTCAGGTGCCTGGACACGAAACGTCACATAGTAAGAATCCTCATCATTCACCGGCACGACATACAACCCCTTCCAGGTTCCGTCCGGTTCATTCCAGATCTCATATCCGTCCACATTATCGATTCCCGATTTCCGAACGCGTTCCGTAATTGTTTCAAGCTTCGAAAACCAATCCTCTAACCCCGCGTAATCGTACCAGCCTGTAAACCACTCCGCCAAGCGGATTTGAACTTTTCCACCAACCGGTGCAATGCGCCGGGCTGTAGGAATCGCAGCGCCAAGCGGCTGTTGGTGTCCCGCTTCCGGAGAATTACCGATATTTACAGGGCGAAGCAGACGAATCTGTTCATCCGAAGGATATTCCTCCACTACCCCGTACAAGGAACCGGAGGCAACGTGCCTGGCTTCTCCGTATTTATGGGATACATCGATTCTTAACGTTGACTCTTTTGTTTGCTTTATCATGAAAAATCTCCTGTTCTCCATTTCAATTTCAATGTTCTTCCTGGTATAGCAATCAGCCCTTTACCGCAGATCCCACCGTCAATGCATTTTCAAACTGCTTGCTAAATAGCAGGTAAAGTATGATCGGAGGAAGGCTGGCAATCGTCAGGGCCGCCGAAGACGCTCCCCAATCTGTAGAGAACTCACCTTGAAAATACAACAATCCCAGTGGCAAAGTCTTCAGATTGTTCTTTGTAATCAGCACCATCGCAATAAACAATTCATTCCAAGTATTTAGAAAGACCAGAATGGCCGCCGTTGCAACGGCTGGCTTGACCATCGGAAGGATAATTTTGAAAAAGGTCGTATACACATTTGCCCCGTCAATGGCCGCTGATTCTTCCATCTCAAACGGAATGCTGCGGAAATTCGCATAAAAAATCATAGAAATAAACGAAAGGTTAAAGGCAATATAGGGAAGTATAATCGACAGCAGATTGTTGTTCAGGTGCATATTCTTAATAATCATAACCAGCGGAATAATAATAATCTGTACCGGAATAAACATTCCCATAATTGCATACAAACGCACTGCTTCAGAGAATCTCCAGTGCATTCTAGCCGTCGCATAAGAAAACATCATCGCAAGAAAAATCGTACAGAAAACACAAATCGCAGATACGATCAGACTGTTCCGGAAGAAGGACAGAATATTAAACTGTGTCACTGCGTGAATATAATTTTCATAATTCGGGTGTAACGGAAAGCCATAGATATTGGATGAAAAAATTTCTTCATTGGTTTTCAGGGAATTGAAGGCCATCCAGACAAGAGGATACAAAGATGCCACTGCGCAGATACTGATAAAAATATAAAGAATAATCTTGATAACCGGCCGCCTGATATCTTTCTTTCTCATCGTGTGCCTCCTTAATAAATAATTCGTTCCTTGCCCATGACTTTGTTGATAAAAACAGTGAGGACAAGGCATTCTGCCAAAAGAACTACCGCGGATGCGCAGCCATAGCCGAACTGACCGCGTTTAAAAGCCGCATTGTACATCATGTACGACAGCGTGGTCGTCGCATTTCCCGGTCCTCCTCCCGTCATAACAAACATCGTATCGAAAGCCCGAAGACCTCCGGTCAGAGACATGACGAAGGTCACCTTATAGGTTTCCTGAAGAAGCGGAAGCGTAATTTTTCGATGTGCCTGAAGAGAGGTGGCTCCATCAATCATGGCCGCTTCATAATACTGTTCCGGAATAGACCGTATTGCTGTCAGGAGAAACACAAAGGTAATTCCCATTCCCTGCCATGCATTGGCAAATGCCACCGAATAAATGGCAAGGTTCGGATCGGAAAGAAACGGAATGCGCAGGCTCTCGCTCAGACTGCCAAGAATGCTGTTAATCAGGCCATGGTTGTAGCTCAGAATCTGTACCCAAAGCTGGCCAACCACCGTGCTGGAAAGCATCACCGGAATGAAAAAGCTGGTACGAAAAAACCGGCTTCCACGAATTTTCAAACTCCTTGTATTGAAAATCAGTGCCAGGATGGTTCCCATTCCCTGCTGATAAACAAATAAAACCAATGCAAAAATAATGCCGTTTCGAACAGCAATCGGAAAATCAGAATCCTGCAGCAGGTCCCGGTAATTCTGCAATCCTGTAAACACAGGCTCCGTAATACCATCCCAATCCGAAAAGCTTCGAACAAATGTTTGCCCGATAGGATAAACCAAAATGCAGGTATATAGAATCAAAAACGGTAGCGTAAACACCAGAATGGAAGATTTTTTTCCAAGATACCTATGCATAACCCCTCCTGTTTGCCTTCACAGCGTTTCATGCTGTTTTCAATAAATTCCTGCAGCCTTCCGGTTGGTTGCACACGGAAAGCTGCAGGAAAAAGAATGACACTGTTCTATTAAGGATCAGCCTTTTCCGTTTCGTGCTTTTTCTACAACAGCTGCTGCATTCTTGGCGAAATCATCCGCCGAATACGTGCCGGTATAAAGCTTCTGGACTTCGCTTCCAAGATCCGTACTGATTGCTGCGCTCTCAAATGCCCATCCCATCATTGTTGTCGTCTGTGCCTTGGCAACTGCATCACCAAGTGTCTTAACAACCTGATTCTGCGGGGTTTCTGACTCCGGAGGATTCAGAAAGGCAGTATTATTTTCGCCGACCTTCACAATACGGCCTTCGATGTTCTTCAAAGCAAGCTGGATGCAGTATTTTGCAGCAATTTCAGGATTTTCTGCATTTGCGGATACCGCATAGCCTCCTGAGAATCCGCCGCCGCTCATTCGTCCTTCTGCCTTAACAGCATCCGCCTGATCTGCATCGGCAAAAACATACGGAAGCAGAATTTCAATGTTGTCCTCTCCCAGCTTTTCTCCAAACTCCTGAGCCGTCCAGCTTCCTCCCATCATCATGGCAGCTTCACCATTCAAAAACTGAGCAAGTGCCGAATCATAATCCATGGTAAAGGCATCCTTTGAGAACATTCCGGCATTGACCATGTCAACGATCTTCTCAGCTGCATGCTGATAAGCCGGATCTGAAGGAAGTGCATCACCATTGACATCCAGTGCCTTGATTCCATCCGGATTTTCTGTAATGGAAATCATGTCAAACAGCTGGAGCGGCGGCCAGGTTTCCTTCAGCCAGATGCACATCGGGATAATTCCCTGCTGATTAAAGGTATCCGCCGTTGCCAGCAGTTCTTCATAATTCTGCGGAATATCTACGCCGGCTTTTTCAAAAATGCTCTTATTCACATAAATCAAGCCAAACGTGGAATTTTCTGTAGGAATGATCCATGTATGCCCGTCCTGCTGCTCCAGATAAGACAGGGTAGAAGGTGTAAGTGTCTCTTCCAGATTTAATTCCTTGACATAATCATCCAGCGGAAGAATACTGTTTGACTTGATTGCAACATCCAGGTTGGAACGAGTCGTTCCGAAAATCTCAGGAAGATCTCCCGTTGCCATCATCGTCTTTAATTTGGCGTCATCGTCCTGTGCTGCAGGTTCAATCTCAAGTGTGACATTCGGCATCACCTTCTTCATTTCATCAACTGCATAATCCATCTGCTGGATGGCACCGTCGTCCGTATAATTCGTATAAATGTGAAGTGTAACCGGTTCGTCAGCTGTATCCTCTGCAGAGACGCTGGTTGCCGCCGCGCTGCTGTCTTCCGCCGTCTGTGCAGTATCCGTTCCCGTTGCTCCTTGACCTGCTGTCTCGCCACAGCCAGCCAAAGAAAATGCCAATACGGCCGCCGGCACGATAACCGAAACTCTTTTCATTTCCTTTCTCATTCCAAATCCCTCCTTGCTTTGTTCGAAGCAGCGCGCCTGCTTGTAAGTTGCTCTTAGTGTATCAAAGCGGTTTTCCCATAAAAATGGAATATCCGTCCCCTTTTGGTAATTCGGGGGCGGATATTCCATCATTTTCGTTCAGTCCTTGCAACCTCATATTCACTTGGAGTAATTCCGGTGGCCTTTTTAAAGCACTTGCTAAAATAGCTGACGTCATGATATCCGGTCATTTCTGCCACTGCAGAAATGGAAATACCCGTGCAGGAGGATAGCAAATCCTTTGCTTTTTGCAGTCTCGTCTGCTGGATGTAATCGGATATATTAATGTTCAGCTCCTTTTTAAAGATTTTGCGCAGATAGCTCGGGCTTACATACAGTGCATT
>CALEFO010000135.1 GCA_937877165.1 uncultured Lachnospiraceae bacterium
GGACCGCGCCGTCTATTTCGCAAGCGTGATCGGGGCCGACACCGGTATGTTCTACAAACGCCGGGACTATTCCCGCATTGTAAACGGTAAGAATCCGATCGTTGCCCATGAATTTCTCGGCAGTGATCTCGCAGGAAAGGACGTCATCGTCATGGATGACATGATTTCCTCCGGCGGCAGTATTCTGGATACCGCGAAGCAGCTGAAGAAGATGAATGCAGGCCGTGTGTTCCTCTGTACTACCTTCGGTCTTTTCACCGACGGACTGGAGATCTTTGACAAGGCCTATGAGCAGGGTGATTTCGATCTCGTCATCACCTCCAACCTCACCTGGCAGCCCAGTGATCTGCATGACCGTCCGTGGTTCTCCTCTGCTGATATGGGCAAGTATCTTGCCAACATCATTGATTTCTTCAACCATGATGCTTCCATCTCGGACATGACGACGCCGACTTCGAAGATCCACGAGCTCCTCGCGAAGTTCAACAAGAACGAACAGACCGAATTCGAGAAGATGGAGCTGGAAAACACGGATTTCTGAGCAGTTTCCGCAAGTTCTGTTTTCTGAAAAAACAATCCCCTGCCGCGCAGCATTTTTGCTGCGTGGCAGGGGATTCCTTTTCTGACGCGGATTTGTCTGGAATTCATGTCTGATAGAGATACGTCTCTAACGAGGATTCCCGGAATTCATCCCTGATAAGGAAACGCATTCCGGATCCAGTGACAGGAAACCTTCTTCTCGTCCGCAGGCCGAAGCGCGACAACATCGAACCTCACCGGCTGATCCTCCGGAATCTGATACCGACACCGGTAGTAATCCGCCGTCCCGCAGATGGTCCTCTGTTTGGCAAGGGTCACGGCTTCCTCCGGAGCACCGCTTTTTTCATTTTTTCGGAATTTCACCTCGAAAAACACAAGCGTTCTCCCATCGAGACCGACAAGATCAATCTCTCCGCGCCGCCCGCTGCGAAAATTTCGCTCCAGAATCCGCACTCCGTTCTGCTCCAAGAACATTGCGGCCAGCCCTTCTGCGGCCCCTCCTTCCCGGCGGAAATTTCTCATTCTCAGCGTTTCCCTTCTGTAAAGTAAAATAAAAACGGTTCAGCAGGCATCTCGAATTTCCCTACGGAAATCCTCGATGCGGCTGGCCAGAGCTCCTTCGGAGCTTGGCCACAGGGCAATTTCTAACGGGAATATGCCCGCAAGCGGTCAATTCTCGTTAGAAATTGTCCTGTGCTGAACCGTTTACAAAATGTGTAATAAATGTCCTGCGGTGAATCGGGCACGGGCCGTACTTCTGCAGCGCCTCAATGTGTGCCTTCGTCCCGTAGCCTTTATGCGCCGCAAAGCCGTATTCCGGATACTGGCGATCATACTCCTCCATCATCCGGTCCCTCGTCACCTTGGCGAGAATGGAGGCCGCCGCAACGGAGAGGCACTTCGCGTCTCCCTTGATCACGGGGACCTGTGGCAGCTCCACCTCCGGAATCGTCACCGCGTCATTGACCAGCGCATCCGGAAGGGTCTTCAAGCCTGCGATGGCCTTACGCATTGCTTCATATGTTGCCTGCAGAATGTTGATCTCATCAATCCGCTCCGGCGAGGAAAGCCCGACGCACCAGGCCAGTGCCTCTTTCGTGATGACCTCATAGAGCTCATCACGCTTCTTCGCGGAGAGCTTTTTGGAATCATTCAGATACAGGATGTTATGATCCGGAGGAAGAATGCAGGCTCCTGCCGCAACAGGTCCTGCAAGAGGTCCTCTTCCCGCCTCGTCAATTCCGCAGATGAGAAACCCTTCCGGCAGCGCAGTTTCTCCCAGAAGATCTCCCACAGCCTTCTTCTCGAAATTCCGCATTCCCGCGACCCGCTGTTTTTCAAGCCGGAGCTTTTCCTCTCTTCTGGCCTGTGCTTCTTCTTTTTTTGTCATAAGATCCTGTCTTCCTGACAGAGGAACGGCTCCGCCTGGCCGTTTTCTGTCGATTCTGTGACACATTCTGTTCGAATCTCTGCCACAGACGTGAAATTCTGTGAAATCCTTACTGATCCGTCAGAAGTCCAAACTTCGAGAATGGATAAATCCGAAGCCATGCCCTGCCGATGATATCCTTCCGTTTAATATTCCCGACATCCGGATAGCGGCTGTCCTCTGACACATTCCGGTTGTCACCGAGGACGAAATATTCATCATCACCCAATTGGATCTCCTCCGCGGCAAGTCCCGCATATTCCATCCTCTCATAGCCGTAGTCTTCCTGCAAAAGTTCATCGTTGATATAGATATTGCCCTGCTCGTCAATGCGGACTCTCTCGCCCGGAAGGCCGATCACTCTCTTGATAAAATATGTATTTTCCGCATACTGGTAAGGGAAAATAATAATATCGAAGCGTTTCGGTTCACGGAAACGATAGGTCACCTTGTCCGCAATCAGCTGATCACCATCCTCCAGTGTCGGAACCATCGAGGTTCCATTCACATCTGTCCGCTGTGCCACAAAGGTAATGAGAAACCACGACAGTGCAATGACTGCCGCAAGCCAGATTACCGTGTGCAAAATCGTCTTTTCTGTATTCTTCATTGTCCGTTTTCTGCCCGTACCTTTCCGTTCCGTCATAATCTCTGTGCACACCCGTCATTCCTGCGGTACATCATCCAGCGTAATGGTCCCGATTCTTCCGGAGCGGAAGTCATCGAGAAGCAGGTGCGCCGCACGGACCGGATCCTTTTCTCCGCCGCTTCTTAAGAGATTTCTTACTCCTGCGATCTGCAGCAGAAGCTCCTGCAGCTCTTTGTCATTATACTCAGTTTGCCTTGGAATCTCCACTGGTTCCTCCCCGGCAGGGTTCCCGTCAAAATATCTTATGTGCAGCAGTTCCGGGTACTTTCGGAGCAGAATTTCCAGAAGCTTTCGCGCAAGCTCCTCCTCATCCAGAATATCATCCTTGATGGAACCGACCAGGGCGAGCCGGAGCCCGACGTTCTGATCCTCGAATTTGGGCCACAGAATTCCCGGCGTATCCAAAAGCTCAAGCCCCGCAAAGGAAATCCACTGCTTTCCCTTTGTTACGCCCGGCTTGTTTCCGGTTTTCGCGCTGGACCGTCCGGAAAGGGAATTGATGAAGGTTGACTTGCCCACATTTGGAATTCCGCAGATCATCGCACGAACCGGACGGTTCCGGATTCCTCGCTTAAGATCGCGCTCTTTTTTCTCCTTCGTAATCTTCTGGAGAGTCTTCATGATCTGCGCGTTGGCCTTCTTCGTTCTGGCGTCCAGCGCAATCGCCGCGATGTTCTTTTTCGCAAAGTAATCTGTAAACTGCGCTGTCAGCTTCGGATCCGCAAGATCTGCCTTGCTCAGAATCACCATCCGCTGTTTGCCCTGTGCCAGCTGATCCACATCTGGATTGCGGCCAGAAAGCGGCACCCGCGCATCCAGAATCTCAATCACCAGATCCACCAGGCGGACGTTTTCCTGCATCATCCGCTTTGCCTTTGTCATATGTCCCGGATACCACTGATAATCCATATCGTTGTTGTCTCCCTTGATTCTCTGCTGTCTTCCGCTTCAGAAAAGTCATTGTGCGATTCACTTCTTTTCCCAAAAGCGCTGCCTGCACGGATTCTATTGCCTTTTACAAGAAACCAGCAGCGTTCTCTCACCGTACCCGGTGCAGCCCCGACCCTTCGGCGGGAAGGGCAAGCCACACACTGCCGATGATGTCTTCCTCCTGTACGGTGCCAATTCCCGCCGAGCGTGAGTCCTCGCTCTCATCCGGATTGTCACCCATCACAAAGTACTGCCCGTCCTCCATAATCTCCATGTCTGCGGCAAGTCCCGGATCCGAAATGGACGAATAGGCATCTGAATAGGTACAGGGGACACCATTGATCAGGAGCACGCCATTCAATACCTGAACCGAATCTCCCGGAACCGCCACAATCCGTTTGACCGACGGATGCATCTGGCTGTCTCCTCCTGGGTAAAAGGCCACAACATTCCCCCGCTCCGGTGTTGACATCCGGTAGGCCAGCTTGTTCACAAAGACATTCTGTCCCTGCACGATGCCCGGTTCCATAGAAGTCCCCAGAACGCTCACGCGGAAGCCAAAGCACTTGAAGCACATCACCGCGAAAAACAGCGCAATCAGCGTATAGCAGAGCCAGAGGATGCCCTCGACAATCCGGGTCGTATTGACGGTATTCTTATCTTCATAAAAGGAAAGGCCTGACGAATAGCGGCTGCGCCTGCGTTTTCTTCGCATCATTGATATCCCTCGCTGAGCATGATATAAAAAGGCCGCACTGCAAACCAGTGCGGCCCCGAAAGAAACTCTCTTCCCAGAGGATCAGCGAATCTGCTCCTTAACCTTAGCCTTCTTGCCGCTGAGGTTTCTCAGATAGTTCAGTTTCGCTCTTCTTACTTTACCATGACGGACAACTTCTACCTTCTCTACGTTGGGAGAATACAGCGGCCAGGTCTTCTCAACGCCGATTCCGCTGGACTCCTTGCGAACGGTAAAGGTCTTCCGGCTTCCGCCGCCCTGGATCTTCAGGACAGTTCCCTCAAAGATCTGGACTCTGGAACGCTTTCCCTCTTCAATTCTGTTATGAACACGAACGGTGTCACCAACATTGAACTGGGATACTTCTTTCTTCTGGGCTTCTTCGATTTCGCTGATAATGCTCATTTCTTTCTCCTTTTCCGGATGTTCTTACCCGTTCTCCCGCCTGCCCCTGCAGGCATCGTGGAACAGCTCCCTGCGGCAAATTGCCGGCCGTTCCCCGGCAGAGGACCATCTCCTGACATATTGTTCCCACTGCGTACAAAACACAGCATGAAAAATAATACCATACTGCGGACCTACATGCAAGCATCCGCCTCCGGCTTTTTCTTTTTTCTCCGCTTCTTCGGCGGGGGATCCGGATGTGCCGCCCTCCAGGCATCATACAGGTCCGGCCGGATTTCCTTCGTCCGAAGGAGCGACTGCTCCAGCCTCCATGCATCCACCTTGGCGTGGTCTCCCGACAGAAGAATTTCCGGAACCCTTCTTCCGTTCCATTCCTCCGGTCTCGAATACTGCGGATATTCCAACAGACCATCCTGAAAGGAATCCGTCTCCGCGGAAACCTCATTCCCGAGAACCCCTGGAACCAGCCTCGAAACCGCATCCACGATCATCATCGCAGGCAATTCTCCGCCGGTCAGAACAAAATCCCCGATGGAAACCGGGTCCGTCACGATTTCCTCAATAACCCGCTCGTCGATTCCTTCGTAGTGGCCGCACAGAAGGATGAGATCCTCCTCTTTGGAGAACTCCTCCGCCATGCCCTGATGAAAAGTGCGGCCAACCGGGGTCAGATAGACCACCCGGGTTCTCTTCCCGGAGTTTCTCTCTTCCTCGTGTGCCTTCCCAGGCGTTTCTTGTGCCGCTTCCTCCGGAAGCGTCCCGGCCCGCCGGTTCCAAATCCGTTCCTCCACTGCCTTCCAGGCATCGTACACAGGCTGCGCCTGCATCAAAAGTCCTGCGCCGCCGCCGTAGATGTAATCATCCACCTTCCCGTGGCGATTGTTCGTATAGTCACGGATATTGACCGCTTCCACATGAATCAGTCCCTGCGCCATCGCGCGGCCCAGGATACTGGTATTCAGGCCTTCCGTCACCATCTCCGGAAACAATGTGAGAATGTGAAAATTCATTTCTTCTGCAAATCTCTCAATCCGGGCAGCAGATGAAC
>CALEFO010000136.1 GCA_937877165.1 uncultured Lachnospiraceae bacterium
CCATCCCCTGTCTGCGCCGCCCGGTGCGAAATATAATCCTCCGCGTGCACTCTCTCCGCACTGATATTCCCGCCATCTCCCAGCACAACATTCAGAATCGGGGCCTGACTCGCAGCATTGACTTCCTTCCACGGATCCATGGCATGCTCTTCATCCACTCCGTTTGCTGACGCGTAAGAAGAAGCTCCCGCGGCTTTCGCCTCCGCCTCTGTCTCCTCCTCACTCTTTTCTTCATCCCCGCTCCCTTCCCTGCGTTTTCTTGCTTCTTCCAGTCCGTTTCGAAGCTCTTCTTCGTTTTGTGCTTTTCTCCTTGCCCATTCCGTTGTGTCAAAACCAAGACCGTTATATCCGTTCGCTGCTTCCAAAATGCCGGAGGCCCATGCTTCAAGTGGTTCGGCCGACAGGTACGCATTAATCTGTTCCCGGACTGCCTGACCATCCAGGTCTGTTGCCAGCCTTGTTTCACTAAGCTGCAGGTTTTCCAGCGACGTTCCGGTAAAATCCGCACCTCCGAAGGATTTCAATCCTCCGGAGGACAGATTCTTTTCAAGATAATTCCGGATGTGCTGTTCGGTTGTCTGGACCGACGGATGTCCGCCTCCATATGAGGTATCAATCATCAGAAGATCATATTGGAGAAACAACTCTCTGCTGTATTCCGCCAGCGCGGAATTGACCGCCGTATCCACGGCAAGCTCCGTCTGCATCCGCACGGCATTTCTCCGTGCACCGTCCAGAAGAACAAAGATCAGGGACAGAAGAATCGGTATGCACAAAGCAAGAAAGACTGTGAGATACCCTCCGACTCTTCGTTTTTTCACATCCTCATCCCAGTACATCGTTGCTCTTGCTGGTAATCGTTTCAAAAATTGTATTGACAAGGGAAGTCAGCTGCTTTTTGAAAATGATGACGAGTCCGATGAGGACCACAATAATCAGAATCAGCTCCACCGTTCCCATTCCGGATTCATCGGAGAGAATCCGATGCCCCGATCTTAACTTTTCCTTCAGAAATTCCTTTGTCCGAATCCATGTATATACTGCTTTTTTCATTTGTTCCTCTCTTTCCGCATCACGCCTGTTCCAGGCAGGAGAATGTGACATCAGCCTCGTTCGAGTGTAAACGAGGAGATTTTCACACAGGTGAATTTCATGTCATTTACGCCCCTTCCAGACAGGAAAATGTGGCATCGGCCTCGTTCGAATACAGACGAGGAGAATTTCGCTCACACGAATTCTCCGATGTGAGACCAGTCATGCTCATAATGAAAAGCTGAAATACGCTGGGATCATGATGATCACCAGAGTTACTCCCAGCATGATCATCATGGGAAGAAGGAGCTTTGTACCCGCTTCTTCTCCCATCTGCCTCGCGATGCTCCTCCGTTCCTCAAACGAACGATCCGCTTCTTCCTGCAACGCCTTCAACAGTTCGCTGTTTCCTTTCTTCAGATTGGAAATCAGCAGGGTGCTCAGCTTGGAATAATGCCCCGACCGGCACCGTTTCCCGAAATTTGTGTAGGCGGCTGCCTCGGATATGCCGTTGTCAAGTTCCCGGCACACCAGAAGGATTTCTTCATATACATATCGTTTCTCACCCCCTTCTTCCCGTTTCTTCTGATACTCCTCTCCAAGCCGGCAGAAAATATTGCGCATGCTCATTCCCGCTCCGAGATAGAGCGTCAGCTTGCTTAAAATCAATGGATAGTCCAGTGCGAGCTCTCTGTCGCGGTCCTGTAC
>CALEFO010000137.1 GCA_937877165.1 uncultured Lachnospiraceae bacterium
CCGCAATGAGGCGGAAGCCCGAAATCGCGAACTCTCTTGCCACGATGATGCAGACCACCCACGCCGGAATTCTGCCGAGGGCAATCAGGCAGATCATACCGGAGCAGACAAGGAGCTTATCCGCCAGAGGATCCATGAACTTGCCGAAATTGGTGACCAGATTGTACTTGCGCGCAATCTTGCCGTCCGCAAGGTCCGTAAGGCTTGCGACGACGAAAATCGTCAGTGCAATCCAGTCACTTGCCGCACCGAACGGCTGTGCCAGAAGGACCGCCACGAAGAACGGCACCAGAATCATTCGCATCATTGTCAGTTTATTCGGCAGATTCATCAATGATTTCTCCCATCAAGTCATAATCCTGCGAGCCTGTGACCCTTGCGCGCACAAATGTGCCGCTCATCAGATCCCGCGTTGTTTCCACGAAAATATTACTGTCCACATCCGGAGCATCCATGTAGGTCCGTCCGACATAGACATATCCGTTCTCCGAAAGGTCGTCCGCAAGGCGTCCCTCAATGAGGACCTCCAGGTCTCTTCCTTCCTGCTCCTTCTCGTGGCGGAACGCAATTTCCTGCTGCGCGAGCATGAGCTCCTTCTGCCGTCTTTTCTTCGTGGAAGGATGAACCTGGCCTTCAAACTTCGCGGCCGGAGTTCCCTCCTCCTTCGAATAGGTATAGACGCCCAGACGGTCGAACTGCATTTTTCTTACAAAATCAAGAAGCTCCCTGTGATCGTCCTCTGTCTCTCCGGGAAAGCCCGCAATCAGCGTGGTTCGAAGGCAAATGCCGGGAACACGGAGACGAAGCTTTTCCACCATCTCCTCCAGTTCCTTCCGGTTCGTCCGCCGTCCCATTTTCTTCAGAATCCGGTCCGAAGCATGCTGAATCGGCATATCAAGATACGGAACGACCTTGCCGCCGGCTGCCAGAACATCAATCAGTTCATCGGTAATCTCTTCCGGATAGCAGTACAGAACACGGATCCAACGGATGCCGCTTACCAGACAGAGCCTTCTTAGAAGCTCCGGCAGCATCTTCTTCCCGTACAGGTCCACTCCGTAGAGCGTTGTCTCCTGTGCAACCAGAATCAGCTCCTTCGCTCCCTGCGCCGCAAGATTCCTTGCGTCCTCCAGGATCTGCTCCATCGGAACACTCCGGTAGTGGCCGCGGATTGCGGGAATCGCGCAGTAGGTGCAGCACTTGTTGCAGCCCTCTGCAATCTTCAGGTAGCCAACAAAGCTGCCGAAGGTCAGAACCTGCCTTGCCGCAGACGGAACAAGATCCGGATTCACGATCAGTGCCTTCTCCTGCTTCTCTCCTCCGGAGAGCTTCTGAAGAACCTCACCGACGGAATCCTCCGCCGTGGTCCCGATCACCGCGTCCACCTCAGGGATCAGCTTCAGGATCTCATCCTGATAGCGCTGTGCAAGACATCCCGTGACGATGAGATATTTCAGATTCCCCGTCTCCTTGAGTTTCGCAATTTCAAGGATCTCATCAATACTCTCCTGCTTCGCCGAGTCGATGAAGGCGCAGGTGTTCACCACGGCCGCCTCTGCCTGCTGTTCGTCTTCGGTAAACGAACAAATGCCGCCATCCTCGAGAATGCCAGCCATTTTCCGTGTATCTACCGTATTCTTATCGCAGCCAAGCGATACAAAAAGCGTCTTCACGGATCAGTTCTCTTCACTTTCGGAATCTGCTGCAGCATCCGACGGGTTTTCCTCCGAAGCCTCCTCGCTCTCGCGCAGTGCCTCTTCTGTCAGGCTGTTCTCCAACGCTCTTGCTGCCGCAAGATCCGCCTCCTCATAGCCAAGAACCTCTTCCTCGTCCTGCGGAAGAATCTTCAGCTTCTCCTGCTCCAGCTCCTCGACCGCAATGGAAAGCGGCTTCTTGCCCGCCACGTTGTCAACCATGGGTGCATCGCCGTCTACAATCTGTCTTGCTCTCTTGGCCGTTGCCATCACAATGGAATAACGGCTGTTGATGACCGGCGTCTCGCCCTCTTCCACGCCCTTGTTTACCACGTTCATAAGGTCTACATAAGAAGGATGAATCATACTGTTGTGTTCCTTTCCAGGCTGCTGCGCAGCCACTGTCACGTTCCTGTTTCTTAATTGGTTGTCCCGCTTCTTTCCATGAAAAAAGCGGTCACTGCGGCATACGCCGACAAATCAGTATACCATTACTTGTCATCCGCCGCCAGTTTTTTCAGTTCTTCCGAAATTTCGGCAATCATCTCGGGCTGACGTCTGGGCGCGTTCTTGGCCTCCTGAATGGTCCGGTGCACAAGCTCCACGGCTTCATCCAGATCATCATTGACAATCAGGTAGTCGTACCAGGCCATCTCGCCCGCCTCCTCGGCTGCCCGCTGCATTCTCTCGCGAATGACCTCCTCACTCTCCGTTCCGCGGAAGGTCAGGCGGTGATGAAGCTCTTCGGCAGACGGCGGCGTCACGAACAGGAAAATCGCGTCCGGACATTTCTCCTTGATCTGCCGCGCTCCCTGCACCTCAATTTCCAGAATGACATCCTTCCCTGCTGCGATGGACTCCTCCACGTACTTTCTCGGGGTACCGTAGCAGTGATCCACATAGCCGGCGTGCTCAAGAAGCCCGTCCTCTGCCACCATCCGGTCAAATTCCTGCTGTGTAAGGAAATGATAGTCGACACCGTCCTTTTCCCCGGGCCGCGGATTTCTCGTTGTCACCGACACCGAAAGTGCATACTCCGGATGCTTCTTCAAGAGCTCTCTCATAATGGTTCCCTTGCCCGCTCCGGAAAAACCGGAAATTACGGTCAGACTTCCCTTCTTCGTCATCTCTGCTCCTCCTGTGCCATGTGCTGGCACATCTTTGACTTCTATCGTCAGCCGCCCCATCTCCAATCCGCTTCGCTCCTTGTCGATTGGCCCGGCCAGGGGCCCTTCGGGCCCTGGCCGCATGTGAAGTGCAAGAGGCCATCGGACTGCAAGCAGTCCTCCGGCTCTTTCACTTCACATGTGCTGACTTATTCAAGGTTTTGAATCTGCTCGCGGATTTTCTCGATCTCTGTCTTTAAGCCGATGGCGATATCCGCCGACTCCGCATCGTCTGTTTTGGAGAGGATGGTATTCGCCTCCCGGTTCAGCTCCTGCGCAAGGAAGTCGAGCTTGCGTCCGACGCTTTCACTGGTCTTCAGGAGCTCTTCGCGCACCGCTTGGATATGGCTTTCCAGACGGACTATCTCCTCATCCACGCAGACCTTGTCCGCATACAGCGCCGCTTCCTGCAGAATCCGGGTCTCATCAATCTGCGTATCCTGCAGAATCTCCTGCATCCTTGTATACAGACCTGTCCGGTATTTCTCCAGAATCACCGGTGCATTGGCCCGGATCTTCTCCACGCCTTCCTGAAGGCCGTCCAGCTTATGCAGAAGATCCTTCGTGATAAAGTCTCCTTCGCGCCTTCTCGCCTCCACAAACTGATCTGCCGCCTTCTGCACGCACAAAAGAAGCGGCTCCAGAAGCTCATCATTCTCCTCGTCTTCCTCTTCCAGTGAAAGAACCTCCGGATACTGCGACAGCCTCTCCGCCGACAAATTCAGCGGCAGGCCGTAATCCTTTGAAATTGCCCGGATGCTCTCCAGATATTCCCCTGCGAGTGCGCGGTTGTAATACACCCTGGCCGCGGATTCATCCAGATTCTCGTAGCCGATATAGACATCCACCTTTCCTCGAAGAATTCTCTTTTTCAGCTCCTCGCGAATCTTCGCCTCAAACGGATTCAGCTGCTTCGGCAGCCGGATGTTCAGATCCAGATACCGGTTATTGACGGATTTGATCTCCGCCGTAAATTTTCTTCCAGCATCGGACACTTCTGCGCGCCCGTACCCTGTCATACTGGTTGCCATGTCTGCCCCCTATTCTGACATTGCGATTACTGTGATGCCAATTCTGACATGAAGCTGTCCGCAAACGATTCATTTACGCCAGAATTTCCCTGTGCTGAACAGTTACAATAAATTATATTCACCGCCCATGATCCAGGCAAGGCCAAGATCTTCGTATGGTATAATATCTCCTGCGGCCTGCTGCCGCCATGGCATCGCATGACTGCACCGCATATCCACATACATTTGACAACGTATACTAAATATAGAAGCAGCTGCTCCTCTCGTCCGGATTTCCAGATGGCTTCAGACATCAGCCAGAAAGCTTTGGGGTCTGGCATTTCAGGCCCCAAAAAGGGGCAGAGCAGCTGCCGGAAGGACAGGTTTTCTCCATGGCATTCGACGGATTTACAACAAGTGCTCTTCAGAAGGAGCTCTCCGATAAACTGACCGGCGCACGCATCTACCGCATCGTGCAGCCCGAGTCTGACGAACTTCTCCTCACGCTTCGCCCCGAGGCTTCCCGTGGCGGTGGACAGGTGCGGCTTCTTTTGTGTGCGGACGCAACGCTCCCTCTCGTCTATCTGACGGGACAGAACAAGCCCGCCCCGAACACCGCGCCGACCTTCTGCATGCTGCTGCGCAAATACCTGCAGAACGGCAAGATCGTCTCCGTCACCCAGCCGGGCCTGGAGAGGATTCTGCGCTTCGAGGTTGAGCATCTGAATGAAATGGGCGATCTTTGCCGCCATGTTCTCGTCATTGAGCTGATGGGAAAGCACAGCAACATCATTCTGCTGGATGCCGCTTCTTCCAATGCCGCATCCGGAAATCCTGCTGCCAATCAATGCGCAGACGCTTCTGCTGCGGCCGGTTCCTGTGAGGTCATTCTGGACTCCATCAAGCACATCTCCCAGATGGTCAGCTCCGTCCGTGAGGTTCTGCCGGGCCGTCCTTACTTTATCCCGGAGACGCAGGGCAAGATCAACCCGTTCGAGGAGACGAGAGAACACTTCTTTTCTCTCCTTTCTTCGGAAAGCCTCCCTGCCTCCCGCTTTCTTCTTACGCACTACAACGGCTTCTCCACGCAGATGTCGGAGGAAACCGTCTTCCGCGCAAGGCTCTCACAGGACCGGAGCGTCTCAGAGCTTGCATTGGAGGACAGGGGCAAATTCTGGGAGACCTTCCGGTCGCTTCTTGCGGACACTGAGGCAGGAAATTTTCACCCGACCGTCTACTATCATCTCGGCGCAGCGGCTGCCATCTCCGGCGGCGAGCCCGTGGAATACTCCGTGCTCCCGCTCTCCATGTACCGGGATCTTCCGGAGAAGCATTTTGACTCTATTTCCGAACTCATTGAGAATTACTACCGGGAGAAAAACACACTGACCCGTATCCGCCAGAAATCGGCGGACCTGCGCAAAATCGTCCAGACCATTCTGGAACG
>CALEFO010000138.1 GCA_937877165.1 uncultured Lachnospiraceae bacterium
CAACGGCAAGGCCAGAGAATTCACGGAATATATCCTGCCCGGCGACCTCGACCGGAATTTTTCCCGGAGCGGCTATTCCAAAGAATACTCCGAGGAGTCCGCCTCCCATTTTCAGTTTGCTCCCTACGGGACGAAGACGAATCTGGACGACTGGGACGCAGACGGCATCCGAACCGCAAGGCACATTGAGCTCCCGTTTTACCACAACAGGTCGCAGCTGATTTACAATGAGGAGACGAGGACCTACGACTACTACGAGTACGGGAAGCAGCACCTGGACGCAGGGACCAAGGCACCGCTTTCCTTTACCAACGTCCTGCTGCAGGACTGTTCCTTCCACCAGTATGACAAGAACGGCTATCTGATCTACAACTGCATCGATAAATTCCAGTTTGCCTATTATTGCACAGAAGGGAAAAATATTTCCATCCTCTGGACGAAGGAAGGTGAGGACGGCGTTACACGCTTCTTCGATGCAGACGGTGAGGAAATTCAGATCAATCCCGGGAAAACCTACATCGGCATCATTCCGGACGACACCTGGGACGAGGTTAAAATCTACTGATCGTCCGTATACGGCATCTTTTCTGCAGCCGGGGTTCCTGGCGGAGCTTCCGGCTGCTTTTTCACACAAGAACTGCCGCATGGATTTCTCCATGCGGCAGTTCTTTTTTCATTCATACAGATAGCAAATGAGCCGTTCCGGGAAATGATCCTGTAATCAGTTCTCAGAATCCTCAGCCTTCTGCTTCGCAATCATGGCATCGATGTCAACGGTAACAGCCTCATCGTCATCGTTTCCCTTGGAGGGAACCACGATCTCATCTTCTCTCTCAGCTTCCTTCTTCGCCTTCTCCTCATCGTTCTTGAGGGCCTTGATGGAAAGAGAAATCTTGTTGTTCTCAGGATTGAAGTCCACGATCTTCGCAGTAACCTCATCGCCAACCTTCAGAACATCAGAAGGCTTCTCGATGTGCTCCTTCGAAATCTGGGATACATGAAGCAGAGCGTCAATGCCGGACTCCAGCTCAACAAATGCACCGAAGTCAGCCATGCGTGCAACACGTCCGGTTACAACCTTGCCGACTGCATACTTCTCTTCTGCACCGATCCAGGGATTCTCATCGGGGAACTTCAGGGACAGAGCAATTTTATGACCGTTGATATCCTTAACGAGAACGCGAAGCTTCTGACCAACCTTGAAGACCTTCTTCGGGCTCTCAACACGGCCCCAGCTCATCTCGGAGATGTGAAGCAGGCCGTCTGCACCGCCCAGATCCACGAATGCACCGAAATCAGTGATGTTCTTGACGGTTCCTTCCACAACGTCACCGACCTGAAGGTTCTCGAACAGCTTTGCAGCTGCCTCTTCTCTCTTTGCTGCAAGAAGCTGCTTGCGGTCGCCGATGTAGCGGCGTCTTCTCGGATTGTACTCCGTGATGACGAACTCGATCTCCTGTCCGAGATACTTGGACAGATCCTTCTCATAGGTATCACTGACAAGGGAAGCCGGAATGAATACGCGGATTCCTTCTACAACAACGCAGATACCGCCGGAGAGTACCTGAGAAACCTCGGCCTTCAGGACGGTCTTGTTCTCATATGCCTCTTCGATTACCTTGTTGCCGCGGTCCAGAGCCAGTCTCTTGTAGGAAAGAGCCACAGTTCCTTCGCGGTCGTCTACCTTCAGAACCTTGACATCAAGCTTGTCACCAACGTGAAGCTTGGTGGTCAGATCCAGAGAGTTGTCGTTGGAATATTCCTGACGGGTCAGGATGCCGTCACTCTTATAGCCGATATTCAGGACTGCTTCTTCCGGCTTTACATCAATGACGGAACCTTCGACCACCTCTCCATTATGAATTGTCTTAAATGATGCGTCCAGCATCTGTTCAAAAGTCTGTTCTTCTGACATTACTTTGAACCTCCTCAATAATATTTTTCGGGGTCGAAGCCCCGGCGGTGATGCCGATGATCTTCTCGCCTCCTGAAAGCTTCAGATCGAGATCATCTACCGTCTGAATGAAATAGGTGTCAGCGCATTCGGCCTTGCAGATCTCATACAGCTTGGCAGTGTTGGAAGATCCCCTTCCGCCAATCACAATCATGACATCTGCCTGCCTCGCAATCCGGCGTGCTTCCGCCTGCCGTTCACTGGTTGCGTTGCAGATAGTTTCATTCGTTTCGATATTATATCCATTTTTCGCAATTAAATCAACAAATTTCTCAAATTTTTCCGCGTTGAATGTAGTTTGGGCAACGATACAGACAATACGCTGCGGATCCGCCCGGTAGCTTCTCGCCTCTTCCTCCGTCTCGATCACCGTCGCGGGCGTGCTGCTCCAGCCGACGGTTCCTTCGGTCTCCGCGTGTCCGTGATTGCCGATGATGACGATCTGCTTGCCCTCTTCGCTGGCCTTGTGGACAATTTCATGAATTTTCTTGACAAAGGTGCAGGTCGTATCCACCACCTGCGCGCTGCCGCCGCTCAGTTCTTCCCACGTCTTCTTCGTCACGCCGTGGGAACGGATGATGATGGTGCCGTCTTTCTGTGCCTTTGCTTCTTCCACGGAATTCAGAATTCCGACTCCCTTTTGCCTGAGCTCCTCCACCACGTTTTCATTGTGGATGATCGGGCCGAAGGTATTGATCGGGCCGTCCCCGCCCTTCTCAATTTCCTTATAGACCGTGTCGACCGCATTCTGCACGCCGAAGCAGAACCCTGCCGTCGATGCCGTGACAACGCGCGGCCTTCCCAGCCGGTCTGCCGCAAGGTTCAGGATTTCCTCCGCAACCTGGTCGATGCCAAGATCGGAGGAATCAACGAGAACGGCATCCTCCGCCTGCTTCAGAGGGGAAACGGCGCGGGTCATATCCCGGTGATCGCGCTCCGCGATGTCCGCCTTGATCTTCTCAAGGTCCAGGTCCTCCTCTGACTTCACCGCACCGCTGCGGACTGCCTGCACGTTCTCAATGTAGCGGCGCTTCGCCCGTACCTCCACGCTGGCAGTAAGATAGACCTTCACCTGTGCATTCGGAAGAACCACCGTTCCGATATCCCGTCCGTCCATCACAACGTTCTGCTCGGCAGCAAGCCTCTGCTGCAGCTCCACCAGCTTTACCCGGACCTCAGGAACTGCCGAGGATACGCTTGCCATGGAGCTTACCTCTTCCGTCCGAAGATACGGGTTCGCATTTTCTCCAGAAAGGAGCACCACCTGCTCCCCGTCCCGGTAGACAATGGTGATATCCGCATCTCTGCAGAGCTCTGCAGCCTTCTTCCGGAAGGCCTCCTTCTCCGCCTCATTGGTTTCGTCCGGACGCCGCAGTCCCTTTCTCGTCAGATACAGTGCCATTGCGCGGTACATGGCTCCCGTATCCACATACACAAAGCTAAGCTGCCTTGCCACCTTTTTGGCGATGGTGCTCTTTCCTGCCCCCGCGGGGCCGTCAATTGCGATATTAAATGTACTGCTCACATCTCTCCCCTTCCGCATTCTTATCTTTGTTCTTCTAAAGTTCTGTCTGCAGGAGGGCTGCGCTATTGTGCCGCACATTCCCCTGCAAGATGTCCCGTTGACCAGGCAATCTGCAGATTGAAACCACCGGTATAGGCATCCACATCCAGGACCTCTCCTGCCCAGTATAATCCCTTAACCTTTCTGGTTTCCATCGTAGAAGGATTGATTTCTCGGACGCTGACACCGCCCTTTGTCACAATTGCCTCCGAAAAGCCCCGGGTTCCCGTCACTGTCATGGTCAGATCTTTCAGGAAAAGCGCAAGCTCCCGGAGCTCCTTTTCATTCAGCGTATACACAGCGCGGTCCGCACCGCCCTTTGCCGAAGGATTCACAAGCGCCGCCGCAAAAAGCTGTGCCGCGATCTGCGCAAGCCTCTCCGGAAGAAGCGCCTTCAGCGCATTCCGGAGCTCACGCCCGGGCTGAAGGGAAAATTCCCTCTCCAGCCGCCGGATCAGTTCCTCCTCCGAAAGAGACGGCTTTAAGTCCAGATGGAGAAGATATCCTTCCGGATGGGCCTGAAAATCTGCATGGCACGAAGCCGAGAGAATAAGGGGCCCGCTCACGCCAAAATGCGTAAAGAGCATCTCGCCGAAGCCCTCATAGACGGGACGTCTTTTCTTCCTCCTGACCGGCTTTTCCTCCTCTTTTCCTTTCTCCGGACTCTCCAGATTCTCCAGACGGACCGCAACGTTTTTCAGAGAAAGTCCCTGCAGCTCCATGGGCCAGCTCTCCGCCACGGTAAACGGCACCAGGGACGGCGCGGGCTCCCTGACTTCAAGCCCGAGGTTACCCGCCAGAAGATATCCGTCTCCCGTAGAGCCGGTGGTCGGGTAGGACATCCCGCCAGCTGCCACAATCACCGCATCCGCAGCAATCTCCTCTCCGCTTCGGAGCCGCACACCGGCTGCCGCCCTGGGCGCCTTACCCTCATCGTTATTTGCCCTCGTCAGAATCTGTGTCACATCCGCATGAAAGCGAATTTTCACATGATTCCGGTTCAGGTGCCGCACCAGTGCATCCGTCACATCGAAGGCATGATCGGAAGCCGGGAAACAGCGCTTTCCCCGCTCCTCCTTCGTGGCACAGCCGTTTTCCTCCAGAAATTCCGTCACCGCGCTGCTGTCGAAGCCATACACGGCGCTGTAGAGAAACTTCGGATTCCGAAGAACATTCCGGAAAAAATCCTCTGTCTCACAGGCGTTCGTGTAGTTGCATCTTCCCTTCCCCGTGATATAGATTTTCTTTCCCGCCTTTTCATTGTGTTCCAGAACCGTCACCTGTGCGCCGCTGTCACTGGCTGCGCAGGCCGCCATCAGTCCGGCCGCTCCGGCACCGATTACCAGTACTTTTTTTCGCATTTCATTCGTCCATTTCAAGAAGGTTCGTACTTGCTCTTCTATTTATGATCAATACCCTGATTTCGCGCTGACCTGATCACTGATCGACTGCACCGCAGACGACACCTGATACGAGCTGTCACCGAACAGATACTGATGCAGCCACACCACATTGTCCGTCAGATGCACCGGAATGACGCAGGACTGATCGCCGATATAGCCGACC
>CALEFO010000139.1 GCA_937877165.1 uncultured Lachnospiraceae bacterium
ACTTTCCGATGGCGTGGGGAATCGTGAGCAGTGATACAAACCGCGATCTGTCTGCCCGAAACCACACAGACCTGGGGCGGAAATCCGTCCCAGGTCTGAAGCTCTGTCTCCTGTGCAGTTTCTGACTTACTCGGCAGACACAATATAGCAGTATACCGGCTGACCGCCCTTCTGAAGCTCAACGTCAATGCCGGGATACTTCTCGGCGACTGCGCTGCGAAGTGCCTCGGCCTCTTCTTCCGCTGCGTCTTCCCCGTAATAAATGCTGATCAGTTCCGTCGCATCATCCACCATCTTCGTCAGCGCTTCCAGCGTGGTCGCGTTGCGGTCCTCACCGACGTTCAGGATTCCGGAGTCGCCGATAGCCATGATGTTTCCTTCATGAATCTGGATATCGTCAATGACGGTATCACGCACGGCATAGGTGACCTCTGCGCTCCTGACCTTGCGGATTTCCTCCGTCATCGTCTGCTCGTTGAGCGCCGCATCCTGATCCGGAATGAAATTGATGGCCGCCGTAATTCCCTGCGGAATCGTCTTCGTTGGAATGACAATCAGCTTTTTGTCTTCAGAGATGGCTGCAGCTTGGTTCGAGGCAAGAATGATGTTCTTGTTGTTCGGAAGGATGAAGACCGTATCCGCATTCACCTTCCCGACTGCATTGAGGATGTCCTCCGTGCTGGGATTCATCGTCTGACCGCCGGAAATCACATAGTCAACGCCCAGTCCGCGGAAAATTTCCGCAAGCCCGTCTCCTGCGCACACGGCGATCATGCCGATGTCCTTCTTGGGCATCTGCTCCGCCGGAGTTTCCGCAGCAGCACTCTCCGCCCTCTCTTCCTGCTTTTCTTCCTGCTTTGCGCGAAGCTCCTCGAATTTCTCCCCGCAGCGAAGGTTCGCAATGGAAATTTCCTTCAGCTGCCCATAGAGGAGCGCGCGCTGCAATACAAGTCCAGGATCATTCGTGTGCATCTGAACATGCATGGTCGTATCCGTCCGGACGGTCACGATCTGATCTGCAATCGTATTCATATATGCAGCGACATCACGGTCAATTTTATCGTTGTACGGCTTCGTAAAGACCTCGAAAAACGTCACTACATAGCCATAGCGAAGATCCGCAAGCTTTTCTCCCTGATCTGCAGGTCCCTCTTCTGCCTTCGAAGGATGAAGAAGTGCGTCCTCATCGAACTCTGCGCCCTGATAGCCCTCATAGGCACCCTTCAGGAGCTGAAGGAGTCCCTGTCCGCCGGAGTCCACAACCCCCGCCTGCTTCA
The DNA here is from genome assembly GCA_937877165.1 of uncultured Lachnospiraceae bacterium. GTDB lineage: Bacteria > Bacillota > Clostridia > Lachnospirales > Lachnospiraceae > CAG-791. The sequence goes on from CALEFO010000139.1 coordinate 1,278, forward strand.
GAACCGGAAGCATCTCCGGCGTCTTCGCAAGAACCTCCTGCGCATAATCGATGACCTTGGGAATGAACTCGTCAAAATCGGTCACTCCGCCGTCCGCGAGCTCTCTTGCCTTCTCGGCAGCGCCCTTGGCCACAGTCAGGATGGTTCCTTCCTTCGGCTTCATGACTGCCTTGTACGCAGTCTCTACTGCCTTGTCAAACGCATCCGCGCACAGCGGAACATCCACTTCGCCGGTATCGCGTACCACCTTGCAGAAGCCGCGCAGCAGCTGGGAAAGAATGACGCCGGAATTGCCGCGTGCTCCGCGAAGGGAACCGGAAGAAATGGCCTTGCATACCTTCTTCATATCGTCTGCGTCCTCTACGTCCAGAACCTCGCGGACCGCGGACACAACCGTCATTCCCATATTGGTTCCGGTATCTCCGTCTGGAACCGGGAAGACGTTCAGTTCATTAATCCATGCTTTGTTAGACTCAAGATTCTGTGCCCCACAAAGGAACATCTTCCTGAGAAGCTGTACATCAATGGCAGTAATACTCACTTTCTGTGATCCTCCAATCAGTCAATGACCTTGACGCCCTCGACGAAGACATTCATCTTCTCGATCTCGAGACCGGTGAACTCCTCGACCTTATACCGCACACTGTCAATCAGATTGTCGGCAACTGTGGGAATATTTACGCCGTAGGAAACAATTACATGAAAATCAATGACCAGCTTGCCCTCCGGCGTCAGCGAGACATTGATTCCTCTCGTCATAGATTCTTTCTTCAGAAGACTGAACACACCGTCACGCACATTGATTCCCGCCATGCCGACGATGCCGAAACATTCCATTGCAACGCTTCCCGCATACTGCGCGATCACTTCATTGTCAATGGAGATATTACCCATATGAGTATTCATAGAAGAAGACTTCATACTGCTGCTCCTTTCCTTCGATTCCGCTCTCTTATAGCTGCAAAGCGGACTGATAGTTATATGAATTATACAGGGTTTGGGAAGGATCCGCAAGAAAAGCAGAATTGCACTGCCTGCCAGGTGCACTGCACAAAAAAATCTGCCTGCAGCAGACAGCGCAGACAGATCTCTTTCTTCTCACACAAGATGAACAAATAAGGCTTATGCGTGCTCGACTTTGCCGGCACGAAGGCACTTTGTGCAGACGTTCATTCTCTTAACGCCGCCGTCAGCTTTAACCTTAACCTTCTGGACGTTGGAATTCCAGATTCTGTTGGATCTTCTATGTGAATGGCTGACATTGTTTCCGAAATGTGCACCCTTGCCACAAACTTCACATTTTGCCATAATGACACCTCCTCACGTTTCAAAATTCAGGCGACAACATACGTATACTACCAGAGACATTTTGCAAATGCAAGAACAAAAATATTTTTTTTACGAAAGAAGTCCTTCCCGCAGCGGAGGAATCAGCTGCTTCTTGCGGCTCACCACGCCCTGAAGCATCACACGGCCATCTTTTGCCTTGGTATGGAATGCGTTGCCAACAAGGTCCTCCGCGCCCTTTCCCACATACAAAAGCTCCGTGCTCTGGTTCAGTACTGAGGTGAGCATATAGAAAATCATCGCGTTCCCGGAATGTGCAAGCGCCGTCGGCAGATAGGCAGCAACAAGGTCTCCTGCCTCCCGGTAGGCCTTTTCACTCATAAAGAAGCCCTGCCCAACCGAGATTGTCTTATCTCCGATGTTGAATTCCTTGTAGTCGGTGTGCAGAATATCATCCGCGTCGCGCCCGGTCAGATCCTCTCCCGCCTCGAACATCTTCTTGCCGTATTCACTGATATTCTCGCCGCAGATTTGTGCAAGCTCCTCCGCCGCAGACCGATCCACCAGTGTGCAGGTCGGAGAATGGAACATCAGTGTATCTGAAAGAATCGCCGACAGAAGAAGCCCGGCAATATCCTTCGGGATCTCCACATGGTTTTCATGGAACATCGCGTGCAGAATGGTCGCCGTACAGCCGACCGGCTCATTCCGGAAATAGACCGGTCCTCCGGTTTCCAGCGCACCGATCCGATGATGATCGATGATCTCCAGAATCTCCGCCTCTTCCAGGCCGTCCACAGCCTGAGAGCGCTCATTGTGATCCACCAGAATTACACGCTTACGATGCATATTCAGCAAGTTTCTTCGGCTGATCACACCGCAGTACTTGCCGTTCTGATCCAGAATCGGAAAATACCGATGACGGACGCTCGCCATAATCTTCCGTGCTTCCTCCACCGGCGTGTTAACGTTAAAGCTCAGAAGCTCCTTTGTTTTCATGAAAAACCGGATCGGAACCGCCATGCTGACCAGTCTTGCCGCCGCATAGGTGTCATAGGGCGTCTGGATCACCGTGCACCCTGCCTCCGTCGCACGCTCGATCAGCTTCTGCGGAACCGAGGCATCCACACAGACGACAAGGCAGGCCGCCCCGTAGTCAATCGCGCACATCTGCGCTTCATAACGGTTGGTGACCATGACAAGGTCTCCCTTGTGAATCAGCTCCTCCATGGCCTCCGG
>CALEFO010000140.1 GCA_937877165.1 uncultured Lachnospiraceae bacterium
AGTGTCTGATAACCGTTGCTGAATGACACCGTTCCATTTTTCTCCGAAGCCTCCTGCATGATTGCATTGGAATAAATGGGGAACACGCCCTCCTTGTAAGCGTCGCTTGCCACGATCCTGTCCAGGACCTCAGCGTCAGTGTCATATGGAATCAGGATGCTGCGATAAACGCTTCTGCCATTTTTCAGACGGTAGCAGACCTCAGCGGACCATCCATTTGAGTTTCCGTCCGCACTCATCGTCCTCTGCGCCTCCATCGCCGGCCTTGTGACTGCAAGAAGTGCCGGAATATCCGTCAGCTCCATATCTTCCATGACATGCTGCTCGTCATTCACCGAATCATTCGGATTACTGTCCACAGGATAATAGAAACTGCTGTCATTATAGACGTACAAAGCAGCGCTCTTGATCTCCTCTGCCTTCGGAACATACCGGTCATATCCCAGAACATCATAGCGGAACAGCGCAAAGATTCCTGCCGCCAGAACGGCTGCAGCCGCAATCTCCCAGAATTTTCCGAAAAATTTCCAGATATCCAGGTCATAAACCATCTCCACCACCCCGGAGCATAAGACCGCCGCGACCACAACGCCCACCAGCATGAAGACGGTTCCGGTTCTTGATGTCGGCGAATTGAAAAGATTGATGATAACGACTCCTGCAAAAAGTCCTGCTGCCACACTGATCAGGATTCGGACAAGAGTCCGCACCGGATGGTAAATCACCGTCATTCCCGCATACTCTTCCCGGCGTCTTCGATAGAGCCATACACCGATCCAAAGAAGCACGGCACCGGCAAGAAGCATGACAAGATCCGCCTTCCAGCAGTCCGCAAGAAGGCTCCGAAGCAGTTCTCCCGTCGTCGGGCTGTACTGCCAGATATAATTTCTGGAAAGCCACCGCGACGGCTCCTGCGCATTGTACCATGGGGAGAGCAGGAAGGATGGATCCTCCTTTCCGTAGTAGCAATAGGTCTTGTAGAACATCGTCTGAAAGCTCTGGAACAGCTCCTGGTACACCCGGTCCGCAAACAGAAGAAATGCGGTCATGATACCGGACACAATAAGATTTCCTGTCAGCATCACAGCAAGAATTCCGACGCTGTAGGAGGCAAAGAAAATAAGCGTCACCCTCCCCATCTGAATCATCGCATCCAGGAACACCACTGTATTCATGCCGTTCATCGCCGCGGCAAGCGCGGTGGACAGAAGCAGGCACAGGACCATCGGAATTTCGAAAATCAGAAATCCATTCGCATAGATGTTCCAGAACCGCTCCATTCGGGAGACCGGCTGGCTGTCATAGAAATCCTGCTTCTCCATGCTGAACAGATAGGAAAAGCCGTGAATGGCAAGAATCACCGCCATCAGTACGATTACCCAGACAAACGACTGTCTCATTCCAATCCAGGTTCCAACCTCCGCAAGGCGCTGACTCAGGGCTCTCGTCTGCGTCATCTGCTGCGTCTTCGCGATTTCATCGCTCCTTGCGATCAGCATCACAACCGCCACCGGATAATACATCACCATATAGAGAACAACTGCTGCAATCATCCACAGTCTTCTGCGGCACAGCTGCCGCTGCAGGATGAAAAATCTGTTTCCCGCTTTCTTCTTTGTATTGCTCATCTTCCTACTCCAGTTTTTATCTCTGTTTCACACAGGGTAATTCTGCCGTAAACGGATCCCCCTGCAGACGACACATGCACCGTGTAAACTGCCATACAGGCAGGCCTGCGGGAAAAACGCACAGGCATTTTCCTAATCCAGGATAAATTTTCGGATATCGTATCCCACCACTTCTGTCTCGCTGATGAAAATTTCCTCCAATGTCAGCGGCAGAATTTCAAAGAACACCGTCGAAACACATCGGAAGCGCTGTTCGATCACTTCTCTTCCCGCCCGAATCGTCAGCGTGCAGAGTCTGCCGCGGTTCTCGCTCGAGAGGATCTCCAGACCATCAAGAGCCATTTCCTTATCCTCTTCCGAAGAAAAGACGCACTGCACCTTCTGGATGGAGGTTTTCATTTTCTCCATGTCTTCAGAAAGAAGAACACCTCCCTTGTGAAGGAGTCCGATGTGGTCGCAGATGTCCTCGATCTCCCGCAGATTATGGGAAGAAATCACCGGTGTCAGACCTCTGTCCTCCATGTCCTTGGCAAACAGGCTCTTGACAGCCTGCCGCATCACGGGATCCAGTCCGTCGAACGTCTCATCGCAGAGCATATATTTCGTTCCGGAGCAAAGGCCCAGAATAAGAGAAAGCTGTTTCTTCATGCCCTTGGAGAATGCAGAAATTCTTCGATCCGGATCCAGGCCGAAATCCTTCATCATTTTGCCGAAGCGGTACTCCGAATAATCCGGGTACATTTCCGCGTAATACTTGCTCATCTCCTGTCCGGTCGCGTTTGCAAAGAAATAAAAATCATTCGGAATGAAAAAAATATTCCGCTTGATAGCCGCATTGTCATAGACAGGCTCCCGATCCATACAGATCGTTCCTTCATCCTGGCGCATCACACCTGCCAGCATCCGAAGGAGCGTGCTCTTGCCCGCTCCGTTGGTTCCGAGAAGCCCGAAGACCTCCTTGTCCTTCATGGTAATGGACACATGGTTCACTGCCATGCAGTCCTCAAACGATTTTGTCAGATTTATCGTCTCGATCATATCGCTGCTTCACCTGCTTTCCTGATAAGTTCTGTCCGATCCAGTCCCAGCTCGTCTGCTTCCTTTAGCAGCTCTGCCAGGCGCTCCGCAAGCTCTCTTTTCTTATTCTCCATGAGCTCCTCTCCGCCGCTGACATAGTTGCCCTTTCCTTTGACGGTGTAGAGAAAGCCCTGCCGTTCCAGCTCCGCATAGGCCTTCTGCACGGTGTTCGGATTGGTAGACAGCTCCATGGCGAGCTGCCGGACGGACGGCATCTGTTCTCCGGGTTCCAAGACTCCCTTCAGAATTAATGTTTTATATCGTTCCGAGATCTGTTCATAAATCGGTCTCGAATCCCGATAGTCGATCAAGTCCATCATCCTCTCCTTCCTGAACAGTTTCCGTATCTACTGTATTAGTCGTGATGGTACAGTAAATGTAACACAATCACTGGGAGACTGTAAACCCCGGAGGCCTGTTAACTCGAAATATACTTACCTACACGAATCTCCCGGACATATCCTGCTGCTGAAAGCTTCATCATTGCCCGGAGCACTACCGGAAAGGTGCAGCTCTTGCGCATTCTTTCGTTTACTTCCGGCAGGATTTCATCCACGCTCTTTGCCGTAGAAGTATCCATGGTCCGTAAAATGCAGGATTCCAGCTCCGGCAGTATCGGCAGTTTTTCTTCGGGATCCTCCATTTTCTCTCTGGCCCGCACGGACTGCTTCACAAGCCGCGGACTCTGCCGTCTGCTCTCCGAAGGCACTCCTGTCAGCTCTTCCAGGAAGGCCTTCGGAGAAACCACGATTCCTGCCCCCTGGCGGATCAGTTCATTGCAGCCGGTGCTTCTTGCGTCACAGATTCTGCCAGGAACCGCAAAGACATCCTTTCCCTGTTCCAATGCACAATCCACCGTAATCAGTGTGCCCGACCGCTCCCTTGCCTCCACAACAAGAATGACATCCGACAATGCACTGATGATTCGGTTCCTCGGAGGAAACAGTCTCGCCTCCGGCTCCGTCCCGGGCCGGTATTCCGAAATCACGCCGCCCCGCTTGCACAGTGCCTCATACAGGTCCCGATTTTCTTTCGGATAACAGATATCCACACCGCATCCCAGCACCGCAAACGAGTCATCCGACACTTCCAGGGCTCCACGCCCCGCAATTCCATCCACACCGTGCGCCATTCCGGAAATAATCTGAATTCCTCCCGCCGCAAGTTCCACTGCAAAATTCCTTGCCTGCTCCCTTCCATAGGGTGAAGCCAGCCTTGCCCCGACGATGCCGACGCTCGTTCCTTCCGCTTTCGGAAGACGTCCCCGGTAATACAGAGCAAACGGAGGATCCGAAATATTCCGAAGCCTGTCCGGAAACTCTGCGTCGCCGGCCCAGACAAAGTGAATTCTCTTCTCCTGGAGATTTTTCTCCAGCTGCTCAGGAGAACAGTCCTTTCTTCCGCGGCGCAGAAGGTCCGCCACCTTCTGCGCCTTTCTCGCAGAGCGCGTTTGCCCCGTTTCCGGCATTCCAAACAAACCGTTCTGCATGTTTGCTGCATCATCGGAAATATTTTCCGAATCTTCCCGTCCTGCCGCCGCATAAAGCTTCTCCGCAAAATCCGGATCTTCCCCGGACTCTGCGAAAAGCCGGTACAGCGTGGCGTTCCCAAGCCCCGGCAAACTGCAGAGCCAGAGCACATATTGTGTTCTTCTGCTCATTTCAGATCACCCTCTTTTCCCCGGTCTGCACTGCGGTAGCCGACAGCCTCCGCCAGATGATCCTCCAAAATTTCCTCCGTACCTTCCAGATCCGCGATGGTCCGCGCGACGCGAAGAATCCGGTGAAACGCACGGGCAGACAAATCCATCCGCCGGAATACCTCTTTGACAAATTTCTTCTCGCTCCGGCCGAGCACGCAGTATTTCTCCGTCTGCGCTGCATTCATTTCTCCGTTGAACAGAATCTTCTCCTCCCGATACCTGAAGTCCTGCCGCTCCTGCGCGGCCTCCACTCTTTTCCGGACTGCATCGCTCCTTTCTCCTGACCTTCTTCCCAGAAGCTCTCCCACCGGAACTCTCGGCGCATCCGCGCACAGATCGAATCGGTCCAGAATCGGTCCCGGGACCTTACTCTGATAGTTCTGAATCTGTGCCTTTGTGCAGCTGCACCGGTCCTCCGGAAAATACCCGCAGGGACATGGGTTCGCCGCTCCTACCACCATGCATTTTGCAGGGAATTCATATGTCCCGCTGTTTCTTGCAATGACAATTTTCTGTTCCTCCAAAGGCTGCCGCAGGAGATTTAAATTCTCCCTTCCAAACTCCGGAAGCTCATCCAGAAACAAAACGCCCCGGTGCGCAAGAGAAATCGCTCCGGGCCTCGGATAGCTCCCGCCGCCCACCAGAGCCTGCTGCGTGATGGAATGGTGCGGTGCCACAAAAGGCCGCTCCCGCACAAGAGGCTCCCCCTCCGGCAGCTCACCTGCAATGCTGTAGATGGAAGACACCTCCAGGCGCTCTTCATAAGTAAGCTCTGGAAGAATTCCAGGAAGGCATTTCGCCAGCATGGATTTTCCGGAACCGGGCGGCCCGATCATCAGAATGTTATGAAATCCTGCTGCTGCGATTTCCAGCGCTCTTTTTACACCGTCCTGTCCGCAGACATCGCCGAAATCCGCGAGGAGCTTTTGTTCTCTTTCCCCTTCCCCGGTAAGCGCCGGCTCCTTCTCCGGCGGCAGGAACGCATCACGCTCCACATTCGGAAGCCTCAGATAATGAAGCACCTCCTCCAATGTCGTCACGCCGATCGCACGAATCCCCCGAACCGCGGCCCCTTCCTTTACATTTTTCCTCGGCAGGAGGAACACGCGCATTCCCTGCTCCTTGGCCTCCAGCACCATCGGAAGAATCCCGCGCACCGGCGTCACCTCACCGTCCAGAGAAAGACCTCCCGCGATAAAAACGCCCTTCACCGCCTCCTGATCCAGAAGCCCCATCGCCGCCATAATCCCAACCGCCACCGGAAGATCTGCGATCATCTCTCTTTTCGGAATGTCCGCAGGAGTAAAATTGACCGTAATCCGCTTCGGCGGGAGATGAATTCCGGTGTTGTGCATCGCAACCCGCACACGCTCTCCCGCTTCGCGCACCTGTGCCGAGACAAAGCCGACCATGGTAAACATTGGAAGGCCGTCGGAAATATCTGTTTCAATATGAAGAAGATAGCTGTGCACACCGTACACCGCCCCGGAAACAATGGAACTGAACATAATGGATACCTCTCTGAGGCAGCCGGCGCATCAGCACCGATGCTGCTGTTTGAAAAATGCAAACCAAAATAAAATCCGCACATGATCTGATCATTGCACGACTTCATGCATTCATAAAATAATTCATTGCTTGTGAATTCATCTGCAGCAAGAGAGAAGAATTGCTGCAAAGGATGTGATACCAGGTTCACAGAAAACAGATATGTAAAAAGCACGGCAGAGATCACTGCCGTGCTTCATTATAACAAATTATGATCCCAGCATGCGGGATTTTTCAGAAAAATTTCAAGAACAGACCCACAAAGTGTGTAGCTGCTCTAAGCAGGAGAACTTGCCATCGGGCAAGTTCGAGTGCACACGAGGAGAAATCCGCGAAGGCGGTTTCTCCGATGTGAGAGCAGACACGCACAAAGTGTGTGGCTGCTCTAAGCAGGAGAAGGCAGCATCGGCTGCCTTCGAGTGCGCTATTGAGGAATTGCCACTGCAAGCTGAGCGGCATCGCTTGCCTGCTTCGCCTTTGCTGCCGTTACTTCCTGCGCAGCTTCCTGCGTTGCCGCGGTCTGCGCTGCAGTCTGGAGCTGCGCCGCAGTCTTCTGTGCCGTCACTGCTGCCGCTGCCGCCTGCTGTGACTGTGCCGTTGCAACCGCCTGAATGTTCAGATTCTCCTGTGTGGGAAGTGCCGCCGCGGCTGCCGCTGCCTGCTGTGCGGTCAGGGCTGCCTGATCTGCCGCCGCCTGCAGGGACTGATACTGCGCCGCGCCTGCTGCCGCATCCTTCTGCGC
>CALEFO010000141.1 GCA_937877165.1 uncultured Lachnospiraceae bacterium
CTTGGGGCTGAAGATGAACATCCACAGAAGTCCGAGGGCTGCGGATGACAGAACGCAGGGAAGATAAATGACATTCTTAAAAAGATTCCTTCCCTTCGGAATGTTCGTCAGAAGGCCCGCCAGAATCAAACCCATAATCAGCTGCGAGACGCAGGAGAAAATCAGGAAGAATATCGAATTCTTCAAAGCGATTTTCATCGTGGAATCCTTCATCAGCTGTTTATAGTTCTGAAGACCGATCCACTGCGGCGGTGTCAGGGCATTGTAATCACAGAAGGAATAATACACTGACTGGCAAATCGGTATGAACAGAACCAGTGTAAACAAAACCAGTCCCGGCCCCACGAACAGGGCAATTGCTTTCTTGTTTCGTAAGAGCTTATCCATACACGCTCCTCTTCTTTCTGTAACTGCTCCATTTCAATAAAAACCTCTGCTGCGAATCAGCAATTCATCCTATCTATGTGGAGCCGTTACTCGTTTCTGCTTGAGAACAGCGGGACCGCCGTCCTTTCCGACGATCCCGCTGCCTTCATTTCTTATTCATTTATGTCTGACTGTGTGCCGCCCGGCAATTACTTACTGCGAACGCCACCCGGATTGTTGTCGTTATACCAGTCTTCCAGACTCTGGAATGCCTGTTCCGGTGTGTAGTCACCCAGATACATGGAAACCATGGTGTCATCAAACTGGGAACCAGCCTCTGTGGTTGCCATCGACTCATTGTAGAAGCCGAAGGTTGCCGATGCATTGGAGAATACATCCATTACGTATGCCAGCTGCTTCGGTGCCTTGTCCGCATCGTAATCAACGTTGGTAACCGGGATCTTTCCGCCTACCTCAGCGGTATACTTCTGAGCGGTCTCATCCGTGAAGTACTTCATCAGAGCAATGCAGGCTTCCGGATGCTTCGTGGTGGAGCTCATTGCAAGAGAGTCAGACTTTGCAATGACACGGCCGGAATCATTGCCACCTTCGATTGCCGGGAACTGGAAGACACCGCACTTATCTTCGATGGCCGGGTTGGAGCCGTTCATCTGTGCGATTGCCCAGGAGCCCTGGATCAGGATTGCAGCTTCCTCATTGTAGAATGCTGCGGTTGCTACATCATTGGTATCGCCTGCTGCGGTGGGCTGGAAATACTGTGCCAGCTGCAGAAGCTTCTCGCCTGCTGCAAGAGTCTTGTCATTGACCCAGCTCTCTTCGCCGGATTCTACCTTCGCCAGATCTACGCCCTCACGGTCGCAGAGATATCCGGCCAGCATGGAAAGGCACCATGCAGTTCCTGCAGAGATGGTAACCGGCGTATAGCCTGCTGCCTTCAGCTTCTCGCAGTCATCAATCAGCTCATCCCATGTTGTAGGAACCGTTGCTCCTGCCTTCTCGAACATCTCCGTGTTGTAGAACACGCAGGCTGCTGCGATGTTCAGCGGAACTGCGTAAATCTTGCCATCGTAGGTCTGCTGTGCGAATACCGCATCACTGGAGAAGGAATCCTTCCAGCCGTCCTGTGCAAGATAGTCATCCAGAGGAGCGGCAACACCGGGATCTACGTAAACATCCAGGTTCGGTCCGGGGCTGACAATGAATACATCCGGTGTATCGCCGGAAGCAACCAGTGCGTTCAGCTTCGCGTAGTACTCTTCCAGATTGGTGGTAATCGGTGTTACGTGATAAACGCCCTCGTAATCCTTGTTGAAGCGGTCAATCGTTTCCTTATATCCAAGAGAAATCAGGTCCTCCGTAGCTTCCAGGTCATCCCAGAACATCCAGGTGATTTCTTCGGCATCTCCCGATGCTGCAGTCGCATCAGCAGAAGTATCCGCTGCCGCTGCATCCGTGCTCTCGGTCTCTGCTGCTGCAGATCCGGATCCGCTTCCGGTATCGGTGGAAACTGCGCATCCTGCAAGGAGCGAAGCAGCCATCGTTGCCGACAGTAACATGGCGATTTGTTTCTTCATAAAATGAAGCCCTCCCTTGAATGAATCAAATACTTTGGAATTCCTCTCTTGGCCATCTGCCGTTTGCGTTAATAATGGCAGACAATTGAATTCCTGCGTTACAAATATGCTAGCAATATTCTGTTGCTTTTTCGTCAACAATCTTGTTTTATGTTTGTCAAATCTTGCTTTAATTACTATTGTGAACCGTACTTTTTGTTATATTTTTACATCTTTTCATCTTATAAAATGTGCACCTTGTCCTCTCCCTTTTCTTGGCCTCTCATCCATTTTCATCAATAATTGTCACTTTCGTTTCTTTTTCATGTATTTTTTGTCATTCTGCGGTATGATCTAGAAAGCAAGTTTTAACGCTTTATTGTTGCGAGGAATTGTCATGATTGAAACTCTGATCGGCACACACGAAACCATCCACCACAAATCCGATACACATGTCAGGCTATACGTCAACGATGAGTGTGAGCATTATCCGCCGCACTGGCACAACGATATGGAAATTCTCTGTCCGCTGGAGGGAACCTATACCGCCATCTGTCCCAAGGAAACTTATCTCCTGCGTCCCCGGGATATTTTATTCATCGGAGCCGGCACGATTCATGACCTTCCCGCCGCCGCGGAGGGGGTGCGGATTATTTTCCAGATTAACTGGTCTCCTCTCCGCGAAATCAACGGCATGGAGACCGCGCTCTCCCGCCTTTCGCCCTGCTGCCTCATTACTCCGGAGAATTCTCCGTCCATTCATCGTGAGGTTTACCGCCGCCTTCTGGAGATTCGTGATTTTTATTTGCAGAGTCCTCTTCTGACAGAGGCATCTATCTATGCCAGAGCACTCGAAATGATTACACTGGTTTCACGCGACCGCAAGGCCATCCCGGAGCTTTCGGAGGATGCCTCGCGTGTAAGGCTTCTGCAGCACCGGGAGGCCATGCAGAAAATCTGCGATTACCTCTCCGAGCACTGCAATGAGAATCTGACGTTGGACGCGGCCGCCTCTTATGCAGGCTTCTCCAAATACTATTTTGAACGGCTGTTCCGTGATTATACCGACATGTCCTTTTATCAGTACCTGATTGCCAAGCGGATTTCTCTCGCCGAACAGCTGTTAATGGATCCTCAGATGCCGATTACCGAAATCGCATTCCGCTCCGGTTTTGCCTCTGGTGCCGCCTTCTCCAAGGCCTTCCGGCAGGCAAAGGGCTT
>CALEFO010000142.1 GCA_937877165.1 uncultured Lachnospiraceae bacterium
CACGCAGTGTGGATGCTCCAGGCAGGAGGAGCTGACATCAGGCAGCTCCGAGTGCACGTGAGGAGAAATCCGCGAAGGCGGTTTCTCCGATGCGGGAGCGGACACACGCAGTGTGGATGCTCCAGGCAGGAGGAGCTGACATCAGGCAGCTCCGAGTGCGCTATATCTGGAATCCGCCGCTCAACAGCTCTTCCGAAATTCCGCTGATATCCTCTGCCGTTGTCTCTGTTTCGTAAGCGTCGTATACCTCTTCGCTCCAGAGCTCTCCTCTTGTTCCCATTCCGACGAACACCACATTCTTGTCAATTCCAGCCTCCTGACGGAGCTGATTCGGCAAAAGGATTCGCCCTTGCTTGTCGATCTCAACTTCCACCGTCTTCGACATGAAATAGCGGACCAGCCTGCGCGCCTGTACGGAGTTGGTCGGCAGTGCCAGGAGCTTCTGTGAGAACGCTTCCCAGTCCTCTTCGTCATAGATCTGGAGACACTTGTCATAACCGCATCCGATCCAGAAGCGGCTTCCCAGAATCTCTCTGAACTTGGCCGGCACAATCAGCCTTCCCTTGCTGTCAAGGGAATGGTGATATTCGCCTGAGAACGTTTTCGTCATTACCCTGTTTCCTGCCGCTGGCCTGCGGCGTCCATCGATGAATCAAGCATTTCAATCGTAAATATGCCCGCAAGCGGTCAATTCACTCCTGAAATCAACATGTGCTGAATCGTGGCATTTGCTGAACAAGTTCATTCTACCACTTTCTACCACATTATGGATAAAAATTGGGATTTTCCTCCCCGTGTAGGGTAATCATACCCCACAGACAGGGTTTGCGCAAGACCTTGGAAATGCCATAAGGTCCCGAAAACCGCGCAAATTCCATGTTTACCTTTCTGTGCCGCGTTTTTTGCGGCACCCCGAGGAGAAATGCCCGAATGGGCTTTCTCCTCGGGGATCATAGAAATCGGGCCGCCCAGCGGCACCAATTCGTGTTTGAATGTGATCGCATCGGCGATCACATTCAAACTTTTACCGGAAAATTTTCAAGCGTTTTCTCCCACTCATGAAACAGGGCACAGAGACCAAAAAGCGGCCGGCGGATGATTCTCCGCCGGCCGCTTTTTGGTCTCTGTGCCCGTTTTATTCCTCGCTGAGGCAAAATCCGCGCAGGCGGTTTTGCCGAATGCAGCAGCCTGTGCATCAACACCGATGCTGCTGTTTCGTGGGATGATCTCCCACTTTTCTCTCTATGCGATTCTTTTTCAATTTTCCGTCTGTTTCCCGTCCGGCTTATTGCTTCTCAGAGTCGGAGCTTTCCTCCACTTTCTCCCCTGGAGCTTCCGACGGCTTTGCAGTCTCCGGAATGCCAAGGCCGACACGCGGCGTTCCCTTTCTCCGGCTGCCGATGAGCACAATCGCAAGGGTGGCTCCCGCTGCCAGAGCAATTCCCATCACCATATTCACTGGGATCGCAGTTCCCGTGATATAAAGCTGATCCGTACGGATTGCTTCAATCCAGGCTCTTCCGATGCCGTAGCCTGCAAGATAAAGGAAGAAAATTTCGCCCTTGAACCTGCGGTGCTTCAGGAACAGAAGCAGGAAAAGCAGAACGCCCAGATTCCAGAGCCCTTCATACAGAAAGGTCGGGTGAACCTGAATATAGTTCGTTCCTTCCGCGATGTGCGATGCAAGGTCCGCGGTGATATCTCGTTCCCGTACCATCTCAATCGGAAGCCGCATCGCCAGAGGGCCGTTTGTGTAGCCACCAAACACTTCACGGTTGAAGAAGTTTCCCCATCGTCCGATGATCTGTCCTACGAGGAGCCCGTACACCGCCGTGTCCAGAATTTCCGGCAGGAATTTCTTCTTAATCACGCAGTAAACATACGCGGTAATGATGCCGCCGATCACGCCGCCGTAAATCGCAAGTCCGCCCGCCCGGAAGTTGAAAATCTGAATCGGATCATCCTTGTATGCGTCCCAGAAGAAAATAACATAGTAAATGCGGGCTCCGATCAGACTGAAGATAATCAGCCACACCGAAATGTCCCAGTAGGTATCCGGGGACTGACCTGTTTTTTTTGCGATATGCGCCGCCATCAGAATGCCGAGCATCATACCCAGCGCAATCATGCAGCCATAGAGTGCCACGCGGAAATTCCCGATGTAAAACGCCTGCGGCACATTCTTCAGATAAATTCCCAGATTCGGGAACGCGATATCCATTTTATCCATTATATCCGGCATATTGTTTCCTCTGCCGCACTCAGACTGCGGCCCGTATTTCAAACAACCTTCCTGCTTCTGCAAAGATCCCCGGGGCTTCTCCTGTTCTGCTTCAATTGCTCTTCTGCTCCTCGCGGATCAGATGCACATCCAGCTGATTGAACGGGATTTCCACAGCCTCTTCCAGAAAGGCGAGGCGGATTTTCTCCTGCATATCCCAGCGGACATCCAGATAGTCCTGAATGCTGACAAGACAGCGAAGACCGATCACCACACTGCTCTCGCCCATTGCATCCACAAAGGTCCTGCGGTTCTGCGGAAGGATCCTCGGCTCCTCGTCCATCAGCCTCTCCAGAATCTTCATGGCTCTTCGGACATCTTCTCCATAGGAAATTCCCACCGTGATTGACAGGCGCTTCTCCCCGGAAGAAAGCCCGGAATTCACCACGGATTTATTCGTCAGCGTGGAATTCGGAATGACAAGCTTCTCGCGGTCCGGCGTGTAAATGGTCGTGTAGTAGAGTTCGATTTTCTCTACCGTCCCCTGCACATTCTCGCCCTTCACCGTAATGAAATCGCCCTCCTTGAAGGGCTTCAGAAGGAGCAGGAGCACGCCTCCTGCGAAGTTGGACAGGACTCCCTGCACGGCAAGAGAAATGCCGACACCCGCTGCAGCCACCAGAGCAGCGATGCTCGAGGCCTCCACGATGTGGAGCTGCACCACCATCGTCACAATGGTAAAGCCCAGAACCGTGACCTTGATCAGGGCGTGCATGAAATGCCGCACCGTCGGAGCGGTTCCGCGCTTCTCGAGATGCCTGTCCAGGGCATTCAGAATCTTCCCGAGGAGCTTTGCGATCGCGAAGTACAATGCAATGCAGAATGCAAGGCGGACCAGAAGGTCCAGCGCAGATACACCGACATTCTTCGACCAGTTTCGGAAATCCAGTATGCTATTAAGATCCTGATCTGACATTCACTTTATTCCTTAATGTCCTTCGGACAGCCATCTCGAATTTGCTTCGCTCTGCGCTGTCCTTCGGACAGCCATCTCGAATTTGCTTCGCAAATCCTCGATGTTGGACTTCGTCCAATGCATCCCGTTCCGGATGCATTTTCCTGAGCAAGCTCAGAAATGCATCCGTTCCGTGCTGCGCTGTCCTCAGGAGTTACACATTAAATCTGAACAAAATCACATCGCCGTCCTGGACGACATAGTCCTTGCCTTCCATGCCGACCTTGCCTTTTTCTCTGGCAGCAGAAAGACTTCCTTCCTGCAGGAGCACCTCCCAGTTGACAACCTCGGCCTTGATGAAGCCGCGCTCGAAATCCGAGTGAATCTTACCAGCGGCCTGCGGTGCCTTGGTTCCGATCTTGATGGTCCAGGCTCTGGTTTCGTCCTCGCCCGCCGTCAGAAAGCTCATCAGTCCCAGCGTGCGATAGCTTGCCTTGATCAGCTTGTCAAGGCCAGACTCCTTGAGGCCCAGATCCTCCAGGAAGGCCTGTCTCTCGTCGTCATCCAGCTCCGAAATTTCCGCTTCCATCTTCGCGCAGAGGGCGAAAACCTCGCTTCCTGTCTTCTTTGCGTACTCACGAACCTCCTGAACGAACTTGTTGGAGGCTCCGTCATCCGCAATGTCATCCTCGGAGACATTGCAGGCGAAAATAACCGGCTTGGAGGTAAGAAGGCTGTACTCCTTCAGGTACTTCTCTTCGTCCTCTTCCAGATCATCCATCATGGTAAGAACGGGCTCCCCTGCTTCCAGATGCTCCTTGATCCGGTTCAGGAAATCCAGCTCTTTTGCCGCTTCCTTGTCCATGCGCGCGGTCTTCGCAACCTTGGAAATTCTTCTCTCCAGAACCTCCAGATCTGCGAAAATCAGCTCCATATTGATGGTTTCGATGTCACGGACCGGATCCACGGATCCGTCCACATGCGTGACGTTGGGATCCTCAAAGCAGCGCACCACATGCACGATGGCATCGCACTCACGAATGTTCGCAAGGAACTGATTGCCGAGGCCCTCTCCCTTGGAGGCGCCCTTTACCAGGCCTGCGATATCAACGAACTCAATGACCGCCGGGGTGATCTTCTTGGAGTGATACATGGCTCCCAGCTTCTTGATCCGGTCATCCGGAACGGCAACCACTCCGACATTGGGATCAATCGTACAGAACGGATAGTTTGCAACATCCGCTCCCGCCTTGGTCAGCGAATTAAACAGTGTACTCTTTCCGACATTCGGAAGACCGACAATACCTAATTTCATTTTGCAAATACCTGTCCGAAAGCCCCGCACGCCTTCCGGCATCGGAGTTTCCGCCTTTCCCTCGTTTTCCTGCGCCGCATTCCCGCTTCCGCCCCGGATTCGTTCCTCCGGGCCTGCAACAGAAGCACAGCGCGACTACCTATTATAGTCATAAGAAACCTGCTTTTTCAATCTCAACCCAATAGCAGGTAATCTGAAAGTCCCATTTGTAAGCTGAGACTCCCGTTTGGTAAATGAGAGGATGAAACATAATTGTCGCTGATGAAATGTAAATTGCCGCTCTCTTCCATGTACCCAGCGGCAGCGTATTTCGCTTATATCTGAAATTCAAACCTGAAGCCGGAATTTTATAAGTTATAACTTATAAAATTCAAAAATTGGCAGGATTTCCCAGATATATCTTTGAAACACAAACAGCCGTTCATTCAGCCGTCCTAAATATCCAGACTGTTCTCATTCAGCAGAAAATCATAAACGCTCATGATCAGAACCCCTTTTTCATTATAATGCGGTGTCGGGGTATCTTTGGTAATGATGAGCCGTTTGAAGAAATCTCCGGTCAGCATCAGAGACCGCTGTTCCTGTTCCATCTTCGTCTGATCCGGAATTGCGTAAGCAGACTGAATATAGTATCGTTTCGAGCCTTTGTTGCAGACAAAGTCAATTTCCAGCTGTTTCCGGATGCTGCCTTTTCCATCGGTATCGTACTGCATGACAACGCCCACATCCACATTGAAACCGCGGATACGCGGCCCCTCCTATTGACGATTTTTGCGGTTTACTGCAATTATCCGCAATAGAATTATGGCATGAATAAAATTCTTTTACAGCTGTTCAGGGACAGTAACAGCCCATACACCCATATACACAAAAAGGATGAAAGCATGCCGTCCGGATCAACGCATACTTTCATCCCGAAAATAATTTTTCAATTTTTGAATTCCGCTCTGCCGGTATACGATCTACCGGTACACAGCCTTCCGCTCCTTCAGCTCCGCGTAAATCTCCGTGTAGCTGGTGTAGCGGATCCTGCTGATTTTCCCCTCCTCAAGGGCCTTTTTGACCGCGCAGTCCGGTTCCATCAGGTGGTTGCAGCCCTGAAAGCGGCAATGTCCCGCATAAGGAGTGAACTCCGGATAATAGGCCTTCAGGTCCTCCGCCTCCACATCCTGCAGATACAGGGAGGTAAATCCCGGCGTATCGACGAGAAACGTGTTCTCCCCTGCATGCAGGAGCTCGACGTGTCGCGTCGTATTCTTCCCTCTTGCAATCTTCCGGGACAGCTCTCCCGTCTCCATCTTCGCCCCGGGGCAGAGGAAATTGATGAGAGACGACTTGCCCGCACCGGAGGGTCCCGTGACCACCGTGGTCTTTCCCTTCAGAACCACCCGTACTTCCTCCATGGACTCCGGATTTCTCGTGCTGATGAAAAGAAGCCGGCAGCCGCAGTTCCCGTATACACCCGTAAGCTCCCGGATCTGGGTCTCAATTGCAAGATCCTGTTTGTTGAAGCAGAGGATCGCCGGAATCCCGCGCCGGTCCATGGAGATCAGGAACCGGTCCAGCATGTTGTAGCTGGGTGCCGGATTGGTGATGGCAAACAAAAGGAGCGCCTGATCCACATTGGCAACATTTGGCCGGATCAGGTCATTCCTGCGTGGAAGAAGTCTTGCGACATTTCCTTCCTTCGGATCGCTGACCGTGTCCGTGATGTCAATTTCCACATCATCGCCCACAAGCGGCTTCTGCTTCAGGGCGCGGAACACGCCCTTTGCGCGGCACCGGTAAATCGTGCCGCCGCTGTAGACCTCATAGAAGCCAGCAATGCTTTTGATAATTTTTCCCGTTACGGGCATAATCCCCCTTTTATCTCAGCAGCTCTTCATCCGTAAAAAGTTTTCACATTCAACGTTCCGGTATGGCGTGCAGCCGAAAGCCCGCTTTAAAAAAGATCTGCCGCACTCAGCTCTCCGGCGTAAAGGTCAGCTGTCTTGTGACCACCCGCTGTCCGTTCACCGCATCCGCCGCCGAAGAGGAATAGCTCATCTGCAGTGTTCCGGTCGCACTGGTGATGCCGGTAAAGCTTGCCGGAAGCGGAAAGCTCGTCGTCGTTGTATTCAGAAGCGTCTGGCCGTCTGCCGTGATGATCACCACATAAACCTGGGATCCCGCCACATAATCCGGTGCCTCATCCGCGGTCGGCGCGGAAATCTCCGCCGAATAGGAATACGTGGAAGGCTCCTGCTTCGCCGCCTTGCCGACTGTGAGGTTGACCTTGGTCCCGGGCTCCGCGAAGGTGTCGGCCTTCACATCCTGGGAGACAACCAGCCCAACCTTGTTCGGGTCGTCGGTCTCCACTTCCGTCGTGGTTCCGAGCTGCAGGTTGTTCTCCGTCAGAATGGCCATGGCCTCCTCACTGGAGATCCCGGTCACATCCGGGACCTGCACCTGTCCGGAGGTGTCCTCTCCCGTGCTGATGGTGATGGTGACCGATGTATCCGCAGGTGCCACCGTGCCGCCCTCCGGCGACTGGGAGATGACCTTGCCCTTCTCTACATCACTGCTCGCTCCCTCAGCCTTGTTGATGCTGTCGAAGCCCTTCTGCTTCAGCTTCGCAATCGCCTCGGCCTGCGTCATGCCAGTCACATCCGGAATCTCCACACCGGTCTGCCCGGTGCTGACCGTAAGGACAATGTTCGTTCCTGCCTCCACCGACGAGCCCGTACTCACGCTGCTCCCGTCCTGCAGAGCCGCCGCCATAACGACGCCGGAATCGTAGTCCTTGGACTCCTTATAGGTAATCTCCGGAATCAGTCCCAGCGAATTCAGCTGATTTTTGACATCATCCGCGTTCTTGCCGACCATCTCTGGGAGAACGATTCCATTCTCCGATGACTCCGTGGCAGCTTCCTCCGTCGAACTTCCGAGTGACAAAAGACCCATTTTGCCTGCCGCAAACAGAATAATGACAACGCCGATCAGGACCGCCGCCGCAACAGAAAGAATCGCAACACCGCGTTCTCTGCGTCTGCCGTATCCGTCCTCCTCCGCGTAATCATCGTCATAGCGGTCATCATAGCCGTCCCGCACATTCTTGCGAAGAGGCTCGTCAATCCGCTCATCCCGGACTGCCCGTCTCGGCCGCTCCTCATATCCTTCGCGGTCGTCATAATCCTCCCGCATTCTCGAAGAACGCGGTCCGTAGGATTCCTCCCGGCCGCCCTCCGGCATCCGCCGGTCCTCTTCATACGGCGGATGATAGGAACGCTCTCTTGCATAGCCGCGCTCATTGGCCTCACCTTCCCGATGCGCCGCACTCTCCCTCTTTGGCTCCTCCTCAAAGCGGATCGGCCCGGTTCCGGATCTTCTGCGGATTTCCGACTGCTCCAGAGGGTCCGCCATCCTCGTCGCGCCGTCCTCATCCGGGTTAATGACCTTGACAAAATCGTCATTGGGATGAATCAGGGACTGCTTCAGATCCGCAATCAGCTCCGTCATATTCTGGTAACGGCGGTCCGGACTCTTCTCGCAGCACTTCAGTACAATCTGCTCCACGCTCCGCGGGATATCCGGAACGAATTCCCTCGGGGACGGCATGGGAGACTGGATGTGCTTGATTGCAATCGCAACCGTCGTCTCGCCGTTGAAGGGCACGCGTCCTGTCAGCATTTCAAACAGGGTGATGCCAAGCGAATAAATATCGCTCCGCTCATCCGAATAACCGCCTCTTGCCTGCTCCGGTGAGGTATAGTGAACCGAACCCATAACATTGGAGGTGATGGTATTGGAGGTCGCCGCCTTTGCGATGCCGAAATCCGTTACCTTCACCTTTCCGTCGCGGGAAATCATGATGTTCTGCGGCTTGATGTCACGATGAATGACATGATTGTTGTGTGCCGCCTGCAGGCCCATGGAGACCTGAATCGCGATGCTGATGGCTTCCTTCACCGTCAGCCGCGATTTCTTTTCAATATATTTCTTGAGCGTGATGCCGTCCACGTACTCCATGACGATGTAGTACATGCCTTTTTCCTCGCCGACGTCATAGACATTGACGATATTCGGGTGCATCAGTCCGGCCGCCGCCTGCGCCTCCACCCGGAATTTGGAGACAAAATTCGCATTGTCCGAAAATTCCTGCTTCAGCACCTTGATGGCAACGGTTCGATTCAGTTTATGGTCCTTCGCTCTGTATACAACGGACATTCCGCCGGTTCCGGTTTTCTCCAGAACCTCATAGCGGTCCGCTATCAGCATGCCGATCTTCACCATACAGCGATCTCCTGTCAGGCAAACGCATCAATCAGAATGACAGAAATGTTGTCCATTCCGCCGCCGCGGTTGGCCGCAGCCACAAGCGCCTTTGCCTTCGATTCCAGTGTATTCTCTTTGTGGATGATCCGGAAAATTTCCTCATCCTCAACCATATTGGTCAGGCCGTCGGAGCACATCAGAACCAAGTCCCCGTGATGGAGCTTCGTGGTAAAAAAGTCCACATCCAGGTATTCTTCTGCGCCGACTGCTCTTGTAATCACATTCTTG
>CALEFO010000143.1 GCA_937877165.1 uncultured Lachnospiraceae bacterium
CTTCCGGAATTCCTCCTTATAGCTCTGCGAATAGAAGCCAAGATACCCGTCCAGAGTTGCAATGCCGTTGTATTCCAGAACAGCCGGATGAAATCCATAGGCCACAGCCCACTCTCCCTCATAACCGATCTGCCGGCATGCCTGCCCGAACAATTCCGTCGAATAGAACTCTCCGTAACTCAGCGTATCTTCCGGCCCAATGCCCATCACCTTTCGAGTTTCACTCTTTGCAGTATGAAGAAGGTCATTGTAGGAATTGCCGTACAGCAGAATGGAAAAAATCGCGGCTGCCATCAATCCCCATACAAGAAAGCCACGCTTTCTTCCGGATCTGCTCACCCTGTCGGATCCTGCAAGACGCACATACAGACGCTGCAGTGCGATTGTAAACATTCCGTACCATAGAAACGGGTTAAAGAATACGGTCCTGCTGAACTGAAATCCCTTGAGCGGCGGCACCAGCTTCTCCACAAACGACCGGAACGGTCCGCAGTAATACAGTCCGTAGATCACGCTGTTGAAAATCAGGATCAGAACGGCCAGATTATAAAGGTCACAGAACGCTTTTCTTCCTTCTTTTCTCCGGAGATACCCGACATTCAGAACGATCCAATATACAAGGCAAACCGGCAAAACAATGAAACGGTGTGCGCTCTCACAGTGCAAGCCGACTCCGTTGATCAGAACATCCAGAATCCACTGCAGAATTTCTTTTCCGCCAAGACTCGTCTGCACCATCGTATCCCGGATCGTCGGCTCATTTGCAAGCAGCATCTGCCGGAACAAACGGTACTCGAACGTCATATATCCAAGTGCCAGCACGACCGTGGCCGCAAGGAGTCGGAAATCCAGAGAAACCCTCCGCCTGCGCACGCTGTCCCGAATGCTCTTCCCCAAAAACGCAGCCGCAAGGTATCCCAGAAGGAAAATGCCAAAATAGGAAAAATAAGAAAGAAGCGGATAACAAAAAATCCCGGCCAGCCAGAGAGCCATTTTTATATCTCCCTGAGTCAAAATCCGCAAAGGCAGTTTTGCCGAATGCGGCAGCCGGTGCACCAGCACCGATGTCACATTTAAACTTCCCTCTGCCCTCTCCAGCCTAAGAACCATCCACACAAGGAGTGGGACCGAGGCAAACGAAATTCCAAAGGACGGGAACAGATTCAGAATGCCATAGGCAAACCCGCCGAGAACCGTCAGATTCCGCAATGCCTTTTCTTCCGGATTCCTGGACAACAGTCCGCGCTGATCAAGCTCCTTCGCCAGCAGCACAAAGGAAATGACCGCCAGAATCACCTTGAAAAAATACATCAGAAGGTAGGCCCCAAGAGGCGGAAAGACCCGATACAGCAGCGCTTCCACGGAGAATTCCCCCGGAAGAACATCCCGGGAGACGCCGTGCAGGAATGGAGCCGATGCTCCCTGTGCCGTGAAGGTATCCGTATTCTTCAGCATCTGATACTGCGCCTGGAAAAGATCCAGATTGTCTGCAATGCCGATCTGCGCCGAATCTCCCGCCGCAAGATACAGAACCGCTGCACACAGCAAAAAAAGAGCCACCGGAAGCACAGCCCAGTAGCTCTTTGTTCTGTCTGTTCCTTGTGGCTGTCCGATTTCCTGCTGCTCTTTTCCTGTTCTTTTCATGGTTCCCGCATCCTGTCTCTTTGCATCTGTTCTGTTCAGCACATACGAATTTCAAGATTGAAGCCCGCACACGGCCAATTTAATTCTGAAATCCACGCGTGCTGAACGGTTATCGCATAATATGAAGATTGTTGCGGTCAATCTCGAAATTCCGCCGGTTATTGCGTTCCAGATTCGACAGAATAAGTCCCGAGAACAGGGACTGAATCGCTGCCAGCATGACAAATCCGCAGACGATCAGCGTCGGGAACTTCGCCACGAGGCCCGTATGCACATACTCCGTCAGCACCGGAATAAAGAAAATCACCGAAAGCACCGCCAGAATCAGGGAAAGAATCCCGAAAAAGCCAAACGGCTTATAGTTGCGGTACAGATTGAAAATCGTTCCCAAAACGCGGAATCCATCGCCGAAGGTATTGAGTTTGGAGGTGCTCCCCTCCGGGCGGTCGCGGTAATCCACAACGACGTTCTCAATCTGCATGTTATTATAAACGGCGTGAATGGTCATTTCCGTCTCAATCTCAAAGCCCTTGGAGAGAACCGGGAATGTCTTCACAAAATCATAGCTGAAGGCCCGGTAACCCGTCATGATATCCTTGATTTCGCAGTCAAACAGACGGTTGATGCTGCCGCGCACAAGGGAATTGCCGAGATTATGAAACGGGCGCTTATTCTCCGTAAAATAAGTCGAGGACAGCCGGTCACCTACTACCATGTCCGCATTGCGATGAAGCACCAGGTCTACCATCTCCGGAGCCTTCTCCATAGGATAAGTATCATCACCGTCCACCATGACATAGCACTCCGCGTCAATCTCGCGGAACATCCGCCGGATCACATTGCCCTTTCCCTGCATGTACTCATTGCGCACCACCGCGCCCGCCTCCTCGGCCAGCTGTGCCGTGCGGTCCGACGAATTGTTGTTATACACATAGACTACGGCCTCCGGCAGCGCCCTTCTCGTGTCTGCCACCACCTTGGCGATGGTCTTCTCTTCGTTATAGCAGGGAATCAATACTGCAATTTTATCCATTCTCTATCCTCTTTTCCGAATATGTCTGCCAGCAGGAGAAACCACGATCACGCCCCTTCGAGTGCCACGAGGAGAATTTCGCGAAGGCAAATTCTCCGACGTGGGAGCAAGCAGGAGAAACCGCCATCAGGCGGTTTCGAGTGCGCTATTCCCTCACATCTCCCTGATACCCGTCCGTCAGTGTAAAATCCAGCATGTTTCCGATGTAGCGCTCGACTGTCTCATACACCACAGCATTCGGCTCCTCCCGAAGGAGCTGCCCGTGCGAATAGTGATAGTAGAAGGTCATGTATCCTGACTGATAATGGCAGGCCAGATACGGTGACATCATCGTCGAGAAGGAGTCTCCGATGACAAAGAGCTTTCCCCCCGGAGCAGAGCCATCCGTCGTATGGAAGCGGAACACCTTCCCGCCATCCTCCTGAACCGTCTCCATAGGATGAGGCGTATATCCGCTCACCACATAATTCGGACAGTCGTTCAGAACATTCCCCAGGTGAATCAGACGCGCAAGATCATAGCTTCCCGTGTGCCGGTCCTCCACCTCTACACATTCCAGCGGCGTAAAATCATAGCCAAGCGTATGGACCAGCCTCTCCGAGCCGATATAGGCTCCGAGGTTGTTCCAATGCGTATCATATTTATAATATAGGTCAGTGTCCGGATTCGCTTCACGGAACGACATCAGATCCTCATATCCGCAGACAACCTTCAGGTCCGTATTCTCATTCAGGTAGTCCACCACCTGCTGCATTCTGCCGTATTCTGCTGGTTTTCCGTACATATCCGGCATATACTCACTGTAAACCCGCTCCTTGTTCGGCGCAATGTAGATCACAAAATCACTCCCGCGGGCTGCAAGCTCATCCCTGGCAGCGGTGAAATTCGAAGCAATCTTCTGCAGCTCCTCGTCAGTGAAGAGATCGGTTCCCATGTAATCGCCGATTGGATCCTCATCCGCAACCTGTGCTCCCTTATAGAACAGCCAGCCGTCCTTTCCCACAATCACACTCTGCGAAGAGGATGTTTTCAGAAGCTTATATTCCGCAAGCCCGTGAAGTGTCAGCAGCTGATTGCGGAACGGAAGGTGGTCGTTGAACCAGGCCTCGAACTGTGAAGGAAAGGTCTCCAGCGTTGTAACGACCCCCTCCGCCTTCGCCTCCTGAGAATACGGAAGCGGCGACAGAGTACGCTGCTCATAGTTCTCCGTGTCCACATGGCTGCGGATTACCGCAAAAAAGGCAACCGGCAGCACGATCATGACCGCCAGCAATGCCAGATACAAAATCTGCACCGGCTTTTTCAGCTCCATCGGCTTTGTTTCCATTTCACTTCTGCTATTCTTCAATGCTCTCTCCAATAAACTATCCGCATCGCAGAAGATGCCATCAGGCATCTTCGAGTGTCAGAACCTGAAATAAATAAACGGATTATAGGTGTTGTTCGCCAGCAGCAGGATGCTGACAAACAGGATCATGGCGCACCAGACAAATTCCACAATGCTTCCCTTCCACTTTTCGGCAAGAGCCGCGGTCTTCTTCCCGGAGAATGCCGCCTGCAGAATGCCGCAGCCGAGAATACCGATCACCATGGCGATGACCGCCTCCGCTCCGACCTGGGTTCCGAGAAGGATGTCCGTCTCCGTATATCTCCAGGGCATCAGCATGCGGGCCACGATGGAAAAGCCCTGCCGTATATTCTCCACGCGGAAGAACACCCAGCCGATCATCACAACCATCATCGTATAGACATGGGAGAGAATCTTCGATCGCTTCAGCACCTTTCCAAAGCCGATTCTCTCCACGACACTGAAGAGCCCATGATACATGCCCCATCCGATGAAATTCCAGCTCGCCCCATGCCACATGCCCGTCGCGAAGAACACGATCAAAAGGTTCAGATAGGTACGGAATTTTCCCTTTCTGTTCCCTCCAAGCGGGATATACAAATACTCCTGAAACCAGGTACTCAGGGAAATATGCCAGCGTCTCCAGAATTCACGGATGGAGGAGCTGATATACGGATAATTGAAGTTCTCCAGAAACTCAAAGCCGAACATCCGGCCCAGTCCGATCGCCATGTCGGAATATCCGGAGAAGTCATAATAAATCTGCAGCGTGTAGGTCAAGGCGCAGAGCCAGGCCATCCCACCCGTCAGCGAAGAGACATCCAGTCCATAGAGATTGTCCGCCGCCTGTGCCACCAGGTTGGAAATCAGGACCTTCTTGCCAAGGCCGTAGACAAAACGCCGGAAGCCAGAGGAAATGCCGGCTGCCGTCACGCAGCGGTTCTCAATCTGCACCTCAATGTCCCGGTACTTGACGATCGGACCGGCAATCAGCTGCGGGAAAAACGATACATACAGTGCCAGATACAGCAGGTTCTTCTGAACCTTGATCTGTCCGCGGTACAAATCAATCACATAGCTCATCGCCTGGAACGTGAAAAAGCTGATTCCAATAGGAAGCGCAATGTTTGCAAGAGGAATGGACGCCCCCGGTACCACATGGTTGATGGTATTGATGAAAAAATCCGTGTACTTGAAGTAGCAAAGGAGTCCCAGATTGACAAGGATATCCAGAATCAGAAAGACCTTTGCCCTCCCGCGAAACCGCTCAATAAGAAGTCCGAACAGCCAGTTCAGCAGAATGGATGCCAGAAGAAGAAGGATATTACGCGGCTCCCCCCAGGCATAGAACAAAAGACTGGCGGACAGAAGAAGAATATTTTGAAATTTCGGTTTCCGGATCAGAAGGCTCAGTACGAAAACGACGGGCAGAAAGATCCAGAGGAATACCATTGAACTGAATACCATGAAGAATTCCTCAAATACAGAATATATCCGCAGAAGTCCGGTCCCGGATGCCGACATTTTCCTGTCGTCCATGGAGGCTTTCCCGCGGAGCAACAATACAGTTATCTTACCTTACACGCTCTTTTTTCTCAATGCGAAGACAAAAAGCCCCGTAAGGAGCACGGTCACTGCGGCCATCACCAGAACAAAGGCAAGCACTGCTCCCCGGATGCCGTCCCGCACAACAAAGGCAGGCGTCAGCGCAAGAGAAAAAAACGTTCCCACCAGATAGGCAAGCGGGATTTCGTTCTGTCGTCTCACAATCGTCAGAACCGCACAATAGAATCCATTGAAGGCAAGGAAAATGCCGCCGACCATAATCAGCAGCAGCTCCCCCCGCAGCATTGACAGGTCCGTCGCGTACAGCCAGGAGAGCACCGGAATGCCAAAAAGCCATGCCGCAAGAAGAATCGGCATCGAAATCATCACAAGTGCCCCGGCAATTTTTCTGAAATAACCGAGGAATTCTCCTTTCCTTCCATTCTCCCACGAGGAGGTCATGCGGATCAGCATCGGCTGATACAGGAACATATTCAACAGCTGAATGACAAACACCGGCATCGCAATGAAGTTGTAGCAGGCCTGCGCCGTCTCGTCCATGGCCGCGTCAATGGCATACTTCGGTTCATTGATAAGATAGAAGGACAGAAAGTTGGCAGCACACACGGGAAAGCATGCCTTCATCAGACCCGCGATCTTCCGGAAGGACCGCGGCGTCCCCACAAACTCCGCAGTATCCCGATATCTCAGAATCAGGAAGCCGGACGCCGCCAGCGCAAGAATCACCCCGCTCCAGGTCGCGGCAAGAAGATCCCTGGACGCAAGGAGCACCGCCATCATTCCGCCAACGCTCCAAAGAAGCCGAAAGGTCACCAGCTTGCCGGAGCGGTCCAGACGTCCCTTCTGCTGATACCGTCCTTCGAACACCTCTTCCAGACAATCCACTGCCTTCAGCACGCACATAGCAAGGACACAGGAGGTCTTGTACAGAGAATATCCGCCCGTTTTCGCACTCCACACCGTATAGACAAACGCCGCTGCGAGCATCAAAGCCACGGTGCACAGGCGGTGCCGCAGATAGTCGCAGAACGAATACTGCTCTGAAAGATCCGACACCTGATAATTGCGTACGCCGTAATTGCCAAGGTATAGAAACAGATTCCCGGTTGCAAATGCGATGGAGAAAATTCCTGCTGCCTCCAGACCGCAAGCTCTTGTGATGACAATCAGAAGGAAAACCGACTGGCCGGCATTGAGCATGCCGCCGACTGCATTCCAGAGAAAATTTCCCGCATCCTGCTGGGCTTCCCGCTTCGATTTTTCCGAACTACGCACCCTGCTTTCCCTCCAGCACGCCCTTCAGGACAAGGTCATGTGCCGTCTTCTCAAAGCCATCCGGAAGAGGCTCCAGCTCTGCCGCATTTCCGTAGCGGCGCTGCAGTGCGGTTTTCAGAAGGAAATCCGCAAACTCCGGGTTCTTCGGAAGGACCGGTCCGTGCGAGTAGGTTCCAAACACATTCCGGTACCGTACACCTTCCGTTCCGTCCTCTCCATTGTTGCCGCAGCCTTTCAGAACCGTTCCAAGCGGCTTCACGCCTAAGCCAAGATACGTCTTTCCGCTGTGATTCTCAAAGCCTACCACTGTGCTCCCGCCGGATTCTTCTCCGAGCCGGAATGCGTAATTGTCAATCATCCGGTCACCGCCGACCGTATAGAAATCTACGGCCCCCAGGAACTCACATTTCACGCCCTCATGAGTCTGATAATAATGCCCCATCATCTGGTAGCCGCCGCAGATGCAGAGGAAGGTCTTCCCGTCCTCGACCGCCGCCTTGATCTCCGCACCTTTTCCCGCGTTCAGGTCATCGAGAAGAACCTCCTGCTCAAAGTCCTGGCCTCCTCCAATGAAAAACAGATCATAGTCATCCAGGCTTTTCTTGTCTCCGATCTTCAGCTCGTCCACATGACAGTCAATGCCTCTCCAGGAAAGCCTTTTGGACAGACAGCGGATGTTTCCACGGTCTCCGTACAAATTCAGCACCTCCGGATAGAGGTGACAGATCTTCAGCTCCATACGTTCTTCTCTACCCTTTCCAGAAATCCGTTCCGCCGGTTGCATCCGAAAGAACCTTGCGCAGAGCCAGCATAGATGTATAATTCGGCAAAATAAAGCTCGGAAGGCTGCTGTTTCTCATCTCTTCCAGGAGCTTTTCGTTGTCATCCATCATCGTAATCTTCTCTTCCGCGCAGTCCGCGTACTTCAGACGCAGCTGCATATCCGCTGCGCGGTCTCCGGACACATAGATATGACGCACATGAAGGTCCTGCATCACCTGCTCATAGTCTGCATCCCAGATCCAGGAAATGTCATGTCCATCTGCCGTCCGGTCATTCAGGCAGAACACCAGATTAAAGTCCTCCTCCAGAGAAGCCACATAGGCAAGTGCCTGATTGCAGCCAGCAGGATTCTTGACCAGAATCATCTGAACACGGTTATTCCCGACTTCAAAGGTCTCCATCCGGCCAAAGCTCGAATGAACATCCGCAAGGGAAGAGAGAATCTCCTGTGCAGGAAGTCCGAACGCCGTATAGGCGCAGACCGCAGCCGCCGCATTGTAAATGTTGTAAACGGCCGGAAGCCCGATCCGGACCTGCCGTTCATTTGCGTCATTTCCGGTCCCGGTTTCTGCGTCAGAAGGCTTGCCGCTTTCCGCCGTCCCCGCAGCAAGACGCATCCGCACCGTGCTGCCGTCCGCTGCGATCTTCTCGATTTTCGTCACTGCCACCTGCGTTTTCTCGCGGTGATAGCCGCAGGATGGACAATAGAAATCTCCCAGATGTGCATAGGTATGATAATGATACTGATACGGCGTTCCGCAGCGAATGCAGTATTTCGCATCCGAAATTGCCGCGTCCTTCTGTTCTCCGACCGGCGTATCCAGTCCATACCAGACCACCTTGTTCGGCACGTCAAAGGCCAATGAGGACACCAGCGAATCATCCGCATTCAGACAAAGGACCGCCTCCGGCACCTTCTGAATTCCCATCCGGATCTGTTCCACCGTATGCATGACCTCCCCGTAGCGATCCAGCTGATCCCGGAACAGGTTTGTCACCACAATCACCTTCGGATGAATGAGCGGCACAACCTGCTTCAGTGCGCCCTCGTCGCATTCGATAACGGCATAATGTGTCTTCGGCTTTCCCGTCCAGGTTGCATTGCAGGTTATCTCCGCCGTAACACCGGAGAGAAGATTCGCCCCCGATTTGTTGGCAAGACACTCTCTCCCCGCTGCCGTCAGAGCATGCTCCAGCATGCGCGAGGTCGTGGTCTTCCCGTTGGTTCCCGTGACCACAATAATCTCCATGCCGGAGCTGGTCACCTCCAGAATGTCCTTTGCGAAAATGCGTGCCATCTTCCCCGGAAGCGCGGTTCCGCCCCGCCCAGTAATGCGAAGAAAGCCTCTTGTTCCCTTGCAGGCCGCAACAGACATCACGGTCTGAATCCAATTTGGTTTGCTCATAAATTTGTTTTCCCGAAATGTAACGGTTCAGCATCCGCTGATTTTTCATGCAAATCCTCTGCTTGCAGATTGATTCCGGATATGCTGCGTTGCTGTCCCTATGAAGACGACTGGCACCTGCGCGGCGCCTGACAGTTTTCGCACAGGCAGGCCGTACTTTATTAGTGTATCACACCCGCAAATACCTTGTCCCCAGGGTCACCAGCATGTACAGAACCGGCTGATGCAGCAGATAAATCAAAAGTGAATTCCTGCCAAGAAAAGACAGCGGCGGAATATCGATGCGAAGAACCGCGTTCTTCCATTCTCCCCATCCCTGCACCAGCTCTCCCAGGTACAGGCCGCACCAGAAGAGAAAAATCCACGGAAGAAGAGAAAAATAATCGGTGGAATAAAACGACGGATCCGTAAAACCCAGCCAGGTCATGATATTTCCCTGATACCAGGCGGAAGGAAGAGGAACGGTCACACCTCTCCACAGCTGAAGACTTCCGCCGTTCACCCACCGCGTCACATAGAACAGAGCGGCGCACAGGACAAGCCCGATGACCGGTGGAATTGCTTCAAGGAAACGTTCCAGAAATGCTGTCAGAAGCATTGCACTTCCGAGAAACGTCAGAACCCCGAACACCACACGGTCCTGCGGAAGGAAAACCAGCGTTGCTGCCGTCACAAGAAGTCCTGCAGCAAAGACAAGCGCCCCCCGTCTCCACTTGTGAACGGACAGGGTCATGCAGAAGCCGGACAGGAGCAGGAAGGTCCAGCAGATCGACTGCTGCCAGTAGAAGGTTCCCTCCGAGTGATACCATGGCCAGTCCACTCCAGCCAGATATACCAAATCCCAGGCCCCATGATAGGCAATCATACTAAGAAGCGTAATTCCGCGGATCACATCCAGAAGCGCCCATCGCCCGCGCCTGCGGGATCTGTTGCCCGTCATACGGCTCCCGCCTTTTCCGGCCTCAGAAGCTCTCCCACCTTTCGGATGACATAGCGATAGGACAGCCCCGTAAAGATACAGGCTCCAAGCCACGCAATCGGATCACACAGGGAGGCAAGGAGAAAATTCATAGAAATCATGGAGGCAACTGCAAGAACCAGCCTGCAGACCAGCTCTGCCACGCCGCCCAGCATCGGCAAAAGTCCGTAGCCGCAGCCCTGCATTGCGTTGCGGAACACGAAGATATTGCCAAGCGGGATATAGAACAGTGCGCAGCAGATAATATACATTCTCGCATACGGCATCATCGCGTTCAGGTCGGTTCCTGCTGCAAAGAACAGCGCAATAAGAGGCCGCAGTGCTACGACAACCAGAATCCCCGCAAGGACTCCGTAAATCGAAATGGAAGCTGAGGCGCAGCGGACACCTTTTTTAATTCTCTCGTACTCACCCGCCCCATAGTTCTGTCCGACATAGGTGGCCATCGTCTGACCGATGGAGAAATTTCCCTGGGTAATCAGCCCCTGCACCTTGCTGGCTGCCGTAAATCCCGCCACCGCCGTTGCGCCGTACAGATTGATGGCCGCCTGCATGATCATTGTACCGGACGCGGTGATTCCGAACTGAAGCGCCATCGGAATGCCGACCCTCAGCTGCTTCGAGGTTGCATCCGGATAATATTTCCACAGCTCCCTCTCCGGTGTCAGATCCGGCACCTTCTTCAGAATATAGCCCAGGCACAGGACCGAGGAAATTCCCTGCGACAGGTCGGTCGCCAGCGCAGCGCCCATGGTTCCCATCCGAAAGACAATAATCAGAACCAGATCCAGAATGACATTCAGGACTGCGGAAAACACCAGTATCACCAGCGGCATTTTGCTGTTGCCGACAGCGCGCAAGAATGCAGACAGAAGATTGTATGCAACGCTTGCCGCAATGCCCATGCAAATCACCGAAATATAGGAATAGGCGTCTGCGAAGATTTCCTCCGGTGTGTTCATCAGCCGAAGAAGCGGCTTCATCACTGCAAGACTGCCCACCGTCATGATGACTGTCAGAACGATGGACAAAATAATGCTGTTCACTACGCTTTTCTTCACACCCTTCGTATCCCCGGCGCCGAACCTTTGCGAGGTCAGAACCGTAAAGCCGCAGGTCAGTCCGGAGCAGAAGCCCAGGATCAGAAACATGACAGTTCCTGTCGAGCCGACCGCCGCAAGTGCGTTCTGCCCAACAAAGCGTCCTACAATGATGGTATCGCACATATTGTACAGCTGCTGGAACACGTTGCCGATAAACAGAGGAATGGTAAAACGAATAATAATAGAGAGCGGATCTCCCTTGGTCATATCGGATTGCATCGCTGGATCACCTTTCTTGACTTTCTCCGTTTCTTCC
This sequence comes from uncultured Lachnospiraceae bacterium, assembly GCA_937877165.1. Lineage (GTDB taxonomy): Bacteria > Bacillota > Clostridia > Lachnospirales > Lachnospiraceae > CAG-791. Next base: position 11,394 of record CALEFO010000143.1, read on the forward strand.
GAAAATAAAGGAAGCAGGCGGGAATCGTTTTTCTGTTTCAGGAATATTTTACTCCGACTTGCTCACGGATTATAGCACGGCGTAACTTTCAAAGGAACCATCCTTCCACGGTATTTTTCCAGTCGTATCCAGCAATATATCCGGCAAAAAAGCACTTCGCTCCGTGACATAAAAGAGCACTCCGCCGCGCGCAATTTTTCTGTACTTTCCGTATAAAACATATATAATAAGGTAGCTGTTCCGGAAGCATCCGGACAGAAGGAAAAACAAGTACGCAGGAAAACGGCGTTTCCGTTTTCTCTGCACCCAACGGAGTAATTATGCTGAACCAGTATTCAAGAGCAGAACTGATCTACGGTCCCGATAACATGAAGCTTCTCCGCCACTGCCGCGTAGCGGTCTTCGGAATCGGCGGTGTCGGCGGAAGTGTCGTGGAGGCGCTTGCCCGCATGGGCGTCGGCACATTGGACCTGATTGATGACGACCGGATCTGCCTCACCAATCTCAACCGGCAGGTACTCGCCACGCGCAGCACCGTCGGCAAATACAAGGTCGATGCCGCCCGCGAGCGCGTGGCAGATCTCGATCCCGAAATCACCGTCAATACCTACCGGACCTTCTTTCTTCCGGAAGAGGCGGCACAGTTTGATTTCAGCCAGTTTGACTATGTCGTAGACGCCATTGACACCGTCACCGGTAAAATACAAATCATCCTGCAGGCACAGGCCGCAGGGGTCCCGGTCATCTCTGCCATGGGCTGCGGGAACCGGACGGATCCCACGAAGCTGACCGTGACCGATCTTTACAAAACCTCGCAGGATCCTCTTGCAAGAGTCATGCGGCGCGAACTGAAAAAGCGCGGTGTCCGGAAGCTGAAGGTCGTCTATTCTACCGAGCCGGCCATCCGTCCCATTGATACCGACAATTCCTGCCTGCACCACTGCATCTGCCCTCCGGGCTCCGTCCGCAAATGCACCGAGCGGCGTGATCTCCCCGGCTCCACGGCTTTTGTTCCGCCTGCGGCAGGCATGATGATTGCGGCAGCAATTGTAAACGATCTCACACATTTTGACCCCAGCACACGCACCAAAGGCGGGAAACAGAATTGAAGAAAAACAACCACGATAAATTAAAAGCCGGGCATGAACCCGGGTTCGAGGATCTCCCTTCGGAAAACACTTTCTCCGAAGATGCCGTTGTCAATAACACAGAGTCCGGGAATCTTGAAGAACAGGAAGAATGCCCTCAGTCCGAAGAGAAAGAGCCGGAGGATCCTGTGGAAAATTCAATGTCTCGGGAGCATGAAGAGGAACATGAGTCCGAAGATACTGTCGATGCCGCCGAATTTTATGAAGACAGCGACATCTATGAAGACGATGACGCCTACGAGGATGACCAGTACTACAGCTACTCCGCAGAGTCGCGGGAAAAGGCTGCCCGCTCGCGCAGACGCCGTGCCGGCATGGTCCTTGCGGAGAAGATCGGCCTTGCCATTCTCTGTGCGCTCCTTGTCCTTGGCTGCGCCTGCTACATCATCGGTTGCTTCTACTTCCGCGGTCACTTCGGTTTCCATACGTCCATCAATGGCACGGAGGTCTCCTGTCAGAGTCCGGAAACCGTCGAGGAAGAGTTCAATGCCTCAGCTTCCTCTTACGTTCTTACCATTCACGGGCGCAACCAGGTAACCGACACCATTTCCGCCTCGCAGGTTTCTCTGTCGCCATCCTTTGACGGATCCATTGAAACTCTCCTGCAGGAAGAAGCTTCCTGGAAATGGCCCGAAACGCTTTTTACCGAAACCGAACTGACGATGCCGCCCACGGCCACCTATGACAGCGCTGCCCTTGATGCGCTGATCGACACGCTCTCTGTTTTTGATCCTTCCAACGAGGTAGAGCCCACGAATGCCACCTATGCCTTTACAGACGGATCTTACCAGATCGTTCCGGAGGATGGAGGCTCCGTCCCCATCCGGGATGCGGTTCTCCAGGCTGTCGGAACCGCCCTTGCCGCATATCAAAGCGACCTTACACTCGGCGATGAGTGCTATGAATCTGCGGCTGTTACATCTGAAGATCAAAAGCTTCAGGAAACCGTAGCGGAGCTGAACCGTCTGACCGGCATCACCGTCACCATTCCGTTCGGAGATGACACGGAAACCCTGGAGGGTGAATCCCTTGCCGCGCTGGTTTCCGTTCCCGAAGAGATCCAGACCTCCTCAGAGGGTGCGGCTTCCTCGTCCACTGGAATTCAATATGATACTGCACAGATCTCGGCCTATGTAGATTCTCTTGCCGAAAAGTACGACACTTACGGAGAGGACCGTGAATTCAAAACCACAAGCGGCAAGACTGTCACAGTATCGGGCGGCAATTACGGTTGGAAGATGGACCGCACGGCAACCGCCGAGGCCCTGACCACTTTCCTGGAGCAGGGAACCAGCGGCGAAGTGGAGCCAGTCTGGACGCAGGAAGCTGCTCAGCATGGGGATGATGACATCGGCTCCTCTTACGCAGAGGTCGATCTGGATGAGCAGCATGTCTATCTGTACATCGATGGGAAATGCGTCGTCAGCACGGACTGTGTCTCCGGAAAGGCCATCGACAGCGGCCGCTTTACACCGGATGGAACCTTCCGCCTTCTCTACCGCAAATCTCCCGCTGTACTGAAGGGGGCCGACTATGAATCACCGGTCACCTACTGGATGCCATTCAACGGAGGCATTGGCTTCCACGACGCGACGTGGAGAAGCAAATTCGGAGGAGAGATTTACCTCACTGCCGGTTCTCACGGCTGTATCAACCTCCCGGTTTCCGAGGCCAAAAAGATTTACGCCAATGTCTACGCCGGCATGCCGGTTGTTGTCTTCGGCGGGATGAAGCCCGAAGAGGCCATCAAGTATACCGGACAAAAGCCCAGTTCTACGAAAAAAACATCGGAGCCCGAAGAAGCCTCTGACGCATCCGATACAGGCAGCTCTTCAGGAACCTCGTCAACAGACCAGACGTCTTCTGCGGCTGCCGCACAGTCCGCGGCCGCTTCTGTTGTCGCTCAGGCCGTTCAGAACTATATGGCGCAGGGGATGACCGCTGAGCAGGCACAGGCACAGGTTCAGGCAGACCTGGCCGCACAGCTTGCAGCCCAGCAGGCAGCTGCCGCGCAGGGGCAGGAGTAGTCTGTTCCCAGATTCTTCACATAAGCATTTCCAAACGTAAGGAGGAGAAGTTCCCGAAAATGGAACTTCTCCTCCTTGCGATATAGCACCCTTCGGATTCCTGATCAAAAGTCTGGATGCGCTGTGAGAAGCCGCACAATGCAGCTTCTCACAGCGCGTCCACCAAATCCTGCAGCTCCAGATAGCGCTCCATACGCTCCTCAATCCGGGCATCCAGCTGCTCTTTTTCCCCGGTCAGCTTCCGGAGTTTCTCGTAATCGGTTGCTGCCTCCGGGATCTTCTGCGCAAGCGCATCGGACCTCGCCTGAAGCCGGTCGATCTCTTCCTCGATCGTGTCATACTCCCGCTGATCCTTGTAGGAAAGCTTGGCCTTATGCTGGGTGCGGCCTGCTGCCGCCCCGTCTTTCTCCCGAAGCCCCGGCAGATCCTCACCGGATGCTCTTCCTTCCTCTCCCCGGAAGTCCTTCGTTCTTGCCGCCTCTTTTCCCGCCTGCAGAAGATGCTCGCGGTATTCCTCGTAGCCTCCATCGCTCTGCCAAAGGTGTCCATCCTCCTCAAAGGCAAAAATGCGTGTCACCACCCTGTCCAGGAAGTAGCGGTCATGCGACACCGCCAGAATGATTCCACTGAAGCGGTCCAGATAATCCTCCAGTATTTGAAGCGTCTGAATATCCAGATCGTTTGTCGGCTCATCCAGAATCAGGACATTCGGATTCTCCATGAGAACCCGCAAAAGGTACAGCCTTCTTTTCTCCCCGCCGGAGAGCTTTTCGATCCGTGCATACTGCATCTTCGGATCGAACAGGAACCGGTCACACATTTCCGAAGCCGAAACCAGTCCGTCTGCGGTTCGGATATACTCCGCAGTGCTGCGGATGTAGTCAATTACCCGCGCAGATTCATCCAGCTGTTCGTTTTCCTGGGAGAAATAGCCGAACTGTATCGTCTGCCCGATGGAAACCGTCCCGGAATCCGGTGAAAGGATCCCCAGAATCGTTTTCACCAGCGTTGATTTCCCGCAGCCATTCGGTCCGATGATCCCGATGCGGTCGTTTTTCCGGAAGTGATAGGTGAAATCCTGATACAGCTTCCTGGTACCGTAGCTCTTGCTGATGTGGTCCAGTTCTATCGTCTTACCTCCGATTCTGGACGGAAGAGATTCGATCTCCACCTGCCGCTCTTCTTCGATTTTCTCCCGATCGCGAAGCGCCTCGAAACGCTGAATGTGTGCCTTCTGCTTTGTGGAACGCGCTCTTGCTCCGCGCATCATCCAGGCAAGATCCTTCTTGTACAGGGCCGCCATCTTGCGCTCTGCAGCCACGGCACTGTCCAGCCTCTCCTGCCGAAGCTCCAGATAGCCCTCGTAATCCGCCTCGTAGCGGTAGAGCTTTCCTTTATCAATTTCCAGGATCACATCCGTGACCTCATCCAGAAAATACCGGTCATGCGTCACCATCAGCAGCGTTCCACGGTAGGACTCCAGGAATTTCTGCAGCTCCTCAATCATCTGCGAGTCCAGATGATTGGTTGGCTCATCCAGAATCAAAACGTCCGACGGCGTCAGCATCGCCGCGACCAGGGCTGCACGCTTCTTCTGCCCGCCGGACAGACAGGACGGATCCGCATCCGGATCCGGGATTCCGAATTTCAGAAGATGCGCCCGTACCTCTCCCTTGGTATCCCAGTGGTCCGCTTTTCCATATACCATCGAGGTAACATTCTCCAGAAGCGTTTTCTTCGCGTCAAAAACAGGGTTCTGAAGAAGATAGGATATCCGGAGGCACTTCTGCCGGATCACCTCTCCCTCATCCGGCTCCATTGTCCCCGCGATGATGGAGAGAAGCGTTGACTTACCGGTCCCGTTGACACCGATGATCCCGACCTTTTCGCCTGCCTCAATACCGACGGAGGCCTCGTCCAGAATGACGCGGCCTCCAAGATTCTTGCTGATGTGTTCTAAATTTAAAATACTCATACTGCGTGAATGATTCCTGTTCTGTCTTCCATGGGTGACGAATCTGCAGCTGCTCCATGCAAAGAAAATTTTCTTATAAAATTCTCCTCTTCGGCTACCTGCAGAGGCTTTCCGCATATTTGGCAAGCTCCTCAAATGCCATAAAGCGGCTCGCCTTGAACAGCCATGCCGTCTCTGGTCCTGCCAGCTTCCGGATCACCTCTTTGGCTTCCTCCTTGCTCTCACAGCAGTAAACCCCCGAAAGTCCGTCCGCCGCCTCTTGTCCGATGAATTTCGCCGCTCTTCCCACGGCCACCAGCGCATCCAGAGGAAGGCCTGCCGCATATCTTCCTACCTCGCGGTGAAGAGTCTCTTCGGATTCACCGAGTTCTCCCATGTCACCAAGGACCGCAATTTTTCTCTTTGCCTCTGTGTGCGAAAGCGTCCGGAGCGCCGCCATCATCGACTGCGGATTCGCATTGTAGGTATCGTTATACAGAACAACATTTTCCGGAAGGTGAAGGGTTTCCATCCGCATCTTCGTCGGAACATAGTGCGCAATTCCCGCCTGAATCTCTTCTGCCGTCAGTCCGTAATGCGCCCCGATCGCCGCCGCCGTCAGCGCAGGATAGATCATGTGATGTCCAAGTGCCGGCACCCTCACCGGAAACGTGCCAAGCGGCGTCACGGCAGTAAAGCTCATGGACTGCTGTGCAGACTCCTCAATATCCACGGCTCTCCAGCTGCAGTCTTCTCCTTCCCCGACATAGGTAAAGGCAAATTCTTCCTGCTTTTTTTCATCCTCGCGGAGGCGGGGCAGATAGGCGTCATCTCCATTCATCACAGCCAGGCCGCCGTCCTTCAGGCCGCCGAATATTTCACATTTTGCCTTGAAAATATTCTCCTTGCTGCCAAGAATTCCGATGTGGGCGTCTCCGATGTTCGTAATCGTCACCGTCTCCGGCTGTGCGATATGAACCAGATAATCAATCTCTCCCGGATGATTCATTCCCATTTCGATCACCGCCATCTGTGTCTTATGGCAGAGCCCGAGGATCGTTCTCGGAAGTCCGATATTGTTGTTGTAATTGCCCTCTGTTTTGAGTGTTTCAAATTTCTCTGACAAGACGGAAGCAATCATATCCTTTGTCGTGGTCTTGCCGACGGACCCCGTGATGCCAATCACCGGAATATCAAACTGCCCGCGGTACCAGCGTGCCAGGTCTCCCAGTGCAAGAATCGTATCCGGCACCAGCACATAGAATTTACCCGGCACATATTCTCCCGGATCCTTGGAGACAACCGCTCCGGCAGCTCCCGCCTCCAGTGCAGCCTTGACGAACCGATGACCATCCGCCTTTTCTCCGACGAAGGCAAAAAAAACATCTCCCTCCTGGATGGTCCTGTTATCCGATGAGGTTCCTGTGATCCTTATCTTCTCTTCCCGGCAATTGCCCAGAAGGGTTCCCTTCACCGCCTGCACAAGATCCTGTAGTGTAATTGCTTCCATTTCGCGTTCCTCTTACTCCTGACCTCTCGTATCTGTATTTCTGCCGCTTTCCGTTATTACGCTCTTCTGCTTTGTCTCATCACAGCCGGTACGCAGAAGGCAATGCGCCTTTTCGCTTCATGCACACTCAGCTCTCGTCCCACGGCCCGGCACCGGTTTCAATTCGATTATCCCTCGTTTCCCGACGCATAGCGCACGGCATCCTGTACAATCTGATCGCACAGATCTTCATAGGAAATCCCGACAGCAGCTGCTTCCTGCGGAACCAGACTAGTCGGCGTCATTCCGGGGAGCGTATTCACTTCCAGGAAATAGATGTCATCATTCTGATCCACCATGAAGTCACTGCGGGAATATGTGCGAAGCCCCAGCGCACGATGAACGGTAAGGGCCATCTCTCCCATCTGGCCCGCCTTTTCCTCTGAAAGTCTGCCGGGGCAGATTTCTTCCGTTGCTCCCGCCGCATACTTGTTGGAATAATCGTATCCTCCGACATGCGGAATGATCTCAACCGAAGGAAGTGCGCGGTCCAAAAGCACCGCATTCGTGAATTCGCGTCCCTCGATGAACTGCTCCACCAGGATGTCCCGGCTGTATTTCAGGGCCTCATAAAGCGCAGGCTCCAAATCCTTTTCTTCTTTTACAATGTACACGCCGACGGAGGAACCGCCGGTCGGCGTCTTAACCACGCACGGAACGGTATTCTCCGCAGCAATGGCTGGGATCTGCTCCTTCTTCACACGATGGTATTCCTTCCATGCCGGCGTCTTGATTCCAAATGGCTTCAGCATTCTCTTGGTAGTGATCTTATCCATCGCCATTGCGGCACCGAGATAATCGGAACCGGTATAAGGAATTCCCATCAGATCAAATGCGGCCTGAATCCTTCCGTCCTCTCCATTGAGCCCGTGCAGTGCCACGAAAACCATATCTGCCTTCTTGCAGATTTCCAGAACGCCGCGTCCCACAATGGACGGATCCTTCCATTTCCGGGAGGCCCGGACCGCATCCAGATCCGGGGCAATTCCGTCGAATTCAACCGGCTTCAGTTCCGGAAGCTTCTCAAAAAGCTGTTCCGGATGTGCCAGGACCTCTTCTCCCATATCCTCCAGACCGAGGAAAAGATCCACCAGCACCGCCTGATGTCCCTTCTCCCGGAGCGCTCCGCAGATTTTGGTTCCCGAGGAAAAGGAAATCTTCCTCTCTGTCGAAAGTCCGCCGCACAATACCACAATTTTCATTCCGTTTCTTCCTTTCTCCCGCCGCAGCATTTTGCGGCGGCCGCTTCCGCGGAAAACAGTTTCCGCAGGCATTTTCTCTGTATCCTTTTTTTCCGCGTTCTATCTTACTCTAATCCGGCGGCAAGGTACAGCGCTGGCCCGCCGGACATCACACATCCCGGTGGTGTTCAATTTTTCGATTCTCCGGCATGTCTGCGCTCGAGCAGCGTCTCCTTCGAGGAGCAGATCTTGTCCGCCAGGGTTACCAGCCAGGCAATGCGCGAGGACGGCGCATGGAACAGCGTCAGCGGCCACATATGGCTCTCAATGGCCTTTCCTTCCTCTTTGCTGATGCCGAAATCGCGCCGGGCATTTACCGCCGCAATGTGCGGATGATGATAGCCATGCAAATGATCGCCGTGCGTATGCCAGTCATACAGGAAATAGTCATGCAGAAAAGCTGCCGTCACCAGCTGCCGTTCATCTGCATGAACCCGAAGCTTCCGGTTCAGCCAGAAGGCCTCCTTTGCGACATTCATGCAGTGATCGTAGGTAGTAATCGTGCCATGCTGGATATAATGTTTCATCCGAAGGCAGCGCGGATCCCAGGCAATGCTTCGTATTTTTTCCTGAAATTCCCGTTCTTCCTTCACGGACAAGTGATTCATATTGATTCCTCGCTGAAGCAAAATCCTCGAAGGCATTTGTGCCGAATACAGCTGCCGTTTGTCCGCGGCAGCCGTCTTTCTTCACGATTTGCTTTTCTTTCGCTGTGACGCATTTTTCTGAAGTGACTCAAACAGCCTGCGGAGCTTCTCTGAAGAATCCGTCTGTCCGATGCCTTTCGTCTTCGGGCGGTATGCACGGATACTGCGGATGTGATAGCGCTCACGTCCCGAGAAGCTCTCCATCATCCGACGGACCCTCTCCGACATCTCCTGTCCGGACTTCTCTGCCTTCGTCTTCGCCGTATCGGATACCAGCATCGCGGCAATCACCGCCGTTTCTCCGGCGCTCTGCGCGGCTGCCTTGGCTGCGCTGTATGCAGCCGCCGGTCCCTGCTGAACCGTCTGGTAGCCGGCCTCCATTCTCTCGTTGAATTCCTTCTCCACTTCACTCATTCGGTCCAGAATTTTCGTCAGGCTGGCTACGGTCAGGGCCAGATCCATTCCCAGAAGCACTGCGAACATCAGGCTCAGCACCTCATTCTCAATCGGATGTGCCTCTGTCGGAAGCGTTTCCAGAAACGGCAGCACGAATTTTACCACAACGATTCCTGCAAGGCCAAAGCCGCAGGTCGCCGGAAGACAAATTCTTCCCTGAAGGTTCAGCGGAACGTTGCTGTAATCCCACCAGACCGCATGGAACCATTTCTCCAGAACCCACGAGGTCACAAACTCCATGATGGCACTTCCCACCGCACAGACCAGGAAAATCTCCCAGACAGGATAGGCCTTACCTCCGGTCATCGGAGGGAGAAGGTGGAATATAATCAGTGCTCCCACCACGCCGCAGCCATAAATCGGACAGATCGGGCCGAAAAGAAAGCCACGATTCTGCCAGTGCTTTTCCTTCACCGTGCAGTAAATGCACTCATACGCCCACCCGATAAAACTGAAAATAATAAAATAATCAAAATACTGTGCAACAATCATCTGTCTCCCCCCACCGTTTGTCAGTCTGCGGTATTCGAATTCGAATCGTCTGCAGCATCGTCTTCTTTTTTGCTGTTTTTCTTTCGATAAGCCCAGATTCCAGCAAGCGAGAGCAGACCAATCAGCACCAGAATCAGGATAAAGGTACCATAATTTCGGTTTTCCAAAGCGGTTCCGCTGAGCGTCGAGAGATAAATTGCCGGAAACCTTCCCACTGCCGTAATGAAAATCCAGGTTCCCAGCGAAACGTCCGTAAGCCCCACCACATATGACATCAGATCCTTCGGTGTCCCCGGAATCAAGAAGAACAAGAATAAAAAGAATTCCTTTTTCCCGGAAGCATGCAGAAACCGCACGGACCGGATCTGTTCCTCCGAGAAAAACAGATGTACGAATTTTCGCCCCGCCTTCCTGGAAAACAGAAACACCAGGACACTGCCAATCGTCATGGCGGCGTCGCAAAGGAGCGCTCCCCGGAAGGCGCCATACAGGTACCCGCCTGCGATTTCAAATGGCCCTCCCGGAACAATCGCAGCAAAAATCTGAAGAATTACCATTCCCATATAGATCCAGACGCCCCAAGCCCCCTGGCTCTCCAGATATGCTTCCAGCGCCTTAGGATCCTGGGAGGCCGCAAGGAGCGGCTTTGCCACCGCCGCCATCAGCACGGCCATGATCCCGATCACAATCACAATGAACAGGATGCCCTTTGCCCGGCTTTTCGGAGACGGCTCCTCCTTCTTATGCGCAGGACTCTCACCCGAAGGCTGCGCCTTCGGATGAGAGTCCCCTGCAAACTGTTTTTGATTGATTGTCTTCATACTGTTTCTCCATCAATATTCGTGATTTTCCCCCCTCGAATAAAGCTGGCAGTACCCGCTCAATCCACACGAACCGGCGATGTCCACGCCTTCCGTCCGTCTCTCGTGATGAGCTCTGCGCGAACAAAAAACTCACCGGGAGCAATCTGGTAATCCATCCTGCCACCCTTCACCTGCGTCACGCGCTGCGGAACCCAGATGTGATTGCTGTAAAACACAACTGTCATGACATCCTCAGAAAACTCAAGATGCACAATTCCTCTCTCCCAGTCAATCGCCATCTCATGAATTACCGGCTTCTGGCTTGCATAAAAATTTCCGGCCTGCAGCGCATCCAGAATGCCGTCTCTGGAAAGCTCCGCTGCATTGACCATCGTATAGGAACAGCACTGATCTCCCTCATAGCCATGCGCGTCATCGCTCGCAACCGCGGGGATCAGCCGGTCATAGTTGGTTCCCCAGATATCAAACCACGCGGAGGAGTCCGCCCGCTGCCCATTAAAGGGAAGATCCGACACCGAATTATAAATCTCCGCTGCCGTGATCCCGTTCAGGTTCAGGATTCCCTTCGGATCCATCACCGACCACGCAGGATGCGCCAGAATGGCAATGCCGCCGTCGGCCCGGATCGCATCCACGATTTCCTGCGGCGCAGGATGAGGATTTTCTCTGTAATTCAATCCTTGATTCGAGGTCATGCCGATCCCGAGAATATGATAGGTAAGAACATCCCCGGGCGCCTTGGTATTGGCCCCGCCGGTGTCCCACTCTACGCCGGAAAGGATCAGCATCCTGCCAGCGTCCACGATACCATCCTCGTTTTCTGTCGCTGCTTTACTCACAGAAGACGTCATTTCGTGGGCTGTCTGTCCCGCGCCTTTGTCCCAGTCATCCGGATCTCTTCTTTCTCCAGGCTCTATCATCACGGACGGGCGTCTGTGGTCCGTCAGAGCAATGAAGTCGTATCCGCTCTTCCGATAGATTTCCACTGCATCCCTCGGATGAAGACGTCCGTCTGAGCGTGTTGTGTGCATATGAAGATTTCCTTTATACCAGTTTCCTCTGTTCTCAAATACCGATTGGAACATGATTCTGTCCTTTCCGTTCTCTTCCTGCCGGATTTCTGCTTTCTCCTTATTCTCTGCTACAGTATACAGGACTTGCTCTGTTCGATACACAAAGTTCGTAAAACTTTCACAAATTCAGCAGCATCATTGCCCTTCGTCCTGCTTCCCATCTCCATCGCTTTCTCTATTTTTTCTCTGCTTTCCCTCGTAATCCTTCAGCGCTGCAACCGCTTCCCGCGACAGAGGAATCAGCGCGATCATGTTGAACACCGTCATGAGCCCGATACCGACATCGCCGAGGTCCCAGACGAAGGTGTACGCCGCAAGGCACCCGACAAAGAGGTTGGCCAGCGCAATGATCTTATAGATGGTCTGCGGAGCCCACCGATCCCCAAACACATACGCCACGTTGGAGCGCGCATAGAACAGAATGCCCAGGAACGTTGAGAAGCAGAACAGGCCCAATGTGACCGCAATAAAGATCACCCCCGCCTCTCCGAAATGATACCGCATGGCCGCCTGCAGAAGATCCATTCCGGACAGTCCCTGCGTCACCTCCTGCGGTGCGAGCAGCATGACAAAAGCGGTGCAGCTGCAGATCACGATCGTATCAATGAACACGCCGAGCGACTGGAGGAGTCCTGCCTTCACCGGATGATCCACATCCGCCGTTGCCGCAGCGCACGGAGCCGAACCCGATCCTGCCTCATTGGAGAACAGGCCTCTTTTCACACCGTTCATCAGAATCGTGCCAAAGCCGCCCGCCGCGAACGGACGGATTCCAAAAGCCTCCTCAAAGATTCTGACGAATACGCCGGGGAGCGCAGCAAAATGATTGATGACGACAAACAGCGTCAGAAAAATATAGAAACCGGCCATGACCGGCACAATGAAATCCAGCACCTTCACCGTGACATTCCTGCGAAGAACGATAGCCGCACCGACCGCGCACAGGAGCACCGCCGTCACAATCGGCGGCATATGGAACGCATTACTGAACGCTGCAGAAACGGAGTTCCCGCTCACCTGACTGATGCCGCACCAGCACAAAAGTCCCGAGAGCGAACAGAACCGCGATCACGCTCTTTTTCTTCTTCCCATGCAGGAGATCATGAATGTAGTAGGCCGGTCCGCCGCGGTAGCCGCCGTACAAAGGGTCATTCTTCCGGTGAATCTGCGCCAGCGTTGCCTCGACAAAGGCCGTGCTGGCGCCGATCAGCGCCGTCACCCACATCCAGAAAACCGCTCCCGCGCCGCCCGCAGAGACCGCTGCCACCACGCCGACAAGATTG
>CALEFO010000144.1 GCA_937877165.1 uncultured Lachnospiraceae bacterium
GCCAGGATCTTCCGGAGGTTGCAAACTGGAAGTGGGAAGACCGGTAATCGGTTTTGACAAGAAACGCAGTGCCCGGTATTTTCGCATAGCTTCATAAGAGAAAGGCCCCTGTCGGAGAAATCCGGCGGGGGCTTTTTGTGCGCAGAAAAGTTCCGAAGGTGCATGGTAGGATTCCTGCGGTCATGCTAATATATGTGTATTGTCTGGCACCGGCTGATTTCTGATGTGAAGAGACCGCCTGCGGGGACATTTGCGATGTGCCGGGCAGAGATGCTGACTGGCATGGATGGTATATGCCTGATGGGCTGATATGGCCGCCGGATTGCGCGGCCCGGAGGACTGTGATGAGATGCCCGTTCTGTGGAAAGGAAGACAATCGTGTCATTGACTCCAGACCGGTGGAGGAGAATAACTCCATCCGGAGAAGGAGAATCTGTGATACCTGCGGAAGGAGGTTTACAACCTATGAGAAGGTGGAGACCATCCCGCTGGTAGTGATCAAGAAGGATAACAACAGGGAGCCATATGACCGCTCCAAGATTGAGGGCGGAATTCTCCGCGCCTGTCATAAGCGCCCGGTGTCGGTCAATCAGATCAAGCACACAGTGGATGAGATCGAAGCGGAAATCTTCGACCGTGAGGAGAAGGAGATTTCAAGCCGTGAGATCGGAGAGCTGGTCATGTCGAAGATTCACGATCTGGATCCGGTTGCCTATGTCCGTTTTGCCTCGGTGTACCGGGAATTCAAGGATGTCGAGACCTTTATGGACGAGCTGGAGAAGGTTCTGAAGACGGAGAACGGCAAGAAGGCACTGGGGATAGGATCGGACCGCAGATGAAAGAATTGTTTTTTCCGGACAGATGGGTAAGGTCTGCCTATGAGATTGATTACCGCGGCCTGTATGAGGAGGGGATCCGCGGGCTTATTTTCGATATTGACAACACGCTGGTGTACCCCAACGCTCCGGCGGATGAACGGGCGAAGCGCCTTTTGGCGCAGCTTCGCAAAATGGGCTTTCAGACCGTGATCCTCTCGAACAATACGGGGAAAAGGGCCGGAACCTTCGCACGCGAGGTGGGGAGCCCGGTTGTCACGAAGGCACTGAAGCCGCTCCCACACAAATATCGCGAGGCGATGCGGCTGATGGGGACCGACGAAAGGACGACGGCGTTTATCGGAGATCAGATTTATACAGATATCTGGGGCGCCAATAACGCAGATGTCCTGTCTATTCTGACGGATCCGCTGACGCAGAAGGAAGAGTTCTGGATTCGCTGGAAGCGGAGACTGGAAGCGCCGGTGCGCAGGAAGATCCGTATGCGGCAGGAAAACGGGAGATAGAAAAGCGAAGAAAGCAATGGAACAGAGCCTGTTCCGCGGGGCAGGCATCACACTGGAATGCCGCCGGCCCTGCCCGGAGTTCGGAAAGCCTCTCTGTGCGGCGGCAGCATCCGAAAAACAACGAGGAGAATATGGAAATTAACGGAAAAACAGCGGTATACGGACTGATCGGCAATCCGGTCGGCCATTCCTTTTCCCCGCTGATTCATAACACGCTTGCAAAGGGCCTCGGCCGGAATATGGTCTATGAGACCTTTCCGGTGACGGATCCGGAACGAATCGGGGATGCGGTGAAGGGCGCATTTGCGCTCGGTATCCAGGGGATGAATGTGACGGTACCTTATAAGAGCGCGGTCATTCCCTATCTTGTGGAGATTGATCCGGTGGCCAAGGCGATCGGCGCGGTGAACACGCTGGTCCGGATGGAACCGGAGGAGGGACCGGACGGAGAGAATTTTTCCTGCGGCTACAAGGGCTACAACACAGATTATATGGGCCTGAAGCAGGCTCTGACGGAGATGGGAATCGAGCTGTCCGAAATGGCGGTGATTCTGATCGGGGCAGGCGGCGCTGCAAGAGCGGCGGGCTTTATGTGCGGTGACGCAGGTGTCCGGAAGCTCTGTATCCTGAACCGGACGAAGGAACGGGCAGAGCTTCTTGCGGGAGATCTTCGGAAGAAGTTTTCGAAAATGACAGCGGACGTCCGCACTCTTGCACAGGCCACACAGGTGGCACAGGAATTCAAAGAGGCAGGAGAGAAGGTTCTTGCGATTCAGTGCACGAATGTCGGCCTTGCTCCGAAGACAGATGAGGTTCCGGTGGAGGATCCTTCCTTCTATGAGAATGTGGATGCCGTGTATGACTGCATCTATAATCCGGAGGAGACGCGCTTCCTTTCCATGGCGAAGGCGGCGGGGAAACCCGGGCGGAATGGCATGGATATGCTGCTCTGGCAGGGGATCCTTTCATTTTCGTTCTGGACGGGACAGAAGCCGGATCATGAGCTGACGGAGAAGATCCGAAAGGACCTGTACGAATTTCTGGCGTAGCGGGAAGAGAAACGGGGGGGCGGATGAACAACTATGTGCTGATCGGTTTCATGGGGTGCGGCAAAACAACCATCGGGAAGAAACTCGCGGACAGGATGGGAATGGAGCAGCTGGACACGGATGCTCTGATCGTGCAGGAAGCGGGCATGCCGGTCACAGAGATTTTTCATAGAGAGGGTGAGCAGGGCTTCCGCCTTCGGGAGACGAAGATGCTGGAAAGCCTTGTCCGAAGCGGACGGGAGAATACCGTCTATTCCACAGGTGGCGGGATTGTCATGCAGGAGGAGAACCGAAATCTCCTGCACCGCCTCGGGACCGTGGTCCTTCTGGAGATTACGCCGGAAGAGGTGATCCGGCGGCTCGGCAAGGATACGACGCGCCCCCTCCTTCAGGGGGAGGATCGGATGAAAAAGGTCCGGACTCTGATGGCGAGAAGACGAAAGGCCTATGAGGACTGCGCGGATCGGAAGATCGAGGTCTCCGGGAAGACGCCGGAGGCGATTATGGAAGAAATTCTGAAGAGTCCGCAGGAAATCTGAAGAGAAAATCCGGACGGAAAACGCAGAATACAGGAAGGGCGAGCAATGAAGAAAATACTTGTAATCAACGGGCCGAATCTGAACTTCCTCGGCATCCGTGAGAAGAACATTTATGGAACGGAAGACTACAATACACTGATTGGAAGGATTCAGAAGCATGCGGTGGAGCTTGGGATTGCCGCGGAGTGCTGGCAGTCCAATCATGAGGGTGCGATCATCGATAAGCTGCAGGAGGCCTATTTTGACAAGGACCTTATCGGCGTTGTGATCAATCCGGGGGCCTATACGCATTACAGCTACGCCATCCATGACGCGCTCCGCAGTGTATTCGTCCCAAAGGTGGAGATTCATATCAGCGACATCAATACCAGGGAGGCGTTCCGCCATGTATCTGTAACGGCCCCTGCCTGTGACCATCAGATTGTCGGACACGGCTTGGACGGATATCTGGAGGCGATGGACTGGATTCTTGCAAAAAAATCTTGAAAATACAGAACATTCAAGGTATCATAGTTCAGTAATTGTGACTTTATATTTCCAGGAGGATTATCTACATGATCACAGCCAGTGACTTCAGAAACGGCGTTACCATTGAGAAGGATGGCAACGTATATGAGATTATCGAATTCCAGCACGTTAAGCCCGGTAAAGGCGCAGCCTTCGTAAGAACCAAGCTGAAGGACATCATCAACGGAGGCGTGACTGAGACGACCTTCCGTCCGACCGAGAAGTTCCCTCAGGTTCGTATCGATCGCAAGGACTATCAGTATCTGTACAAGGATGGCGATATGTGGACCTTCATGGATACCGAGAGCTATGAGCAGATCAGCCTTGGCGAGGATGTCTGCGGCAATGACATGAAGTTCGTCAAGGAGAACGACATGATCAAGGTTGACTCCTACAACGGCAACGTATTTGCCATCGAGCCTCCGATGTTCGTAGAGCTTGAGATCACCGAGACCGAGCCTGGCTTCAAGGGCAACACGGCAACCGGCGCAACAAAGCCTGCAACGGTTGAGACTGGTGCGCAGGTTGCAGTTCCGCTGTTCTGCAACATCGGCGATAAGATCAAGATTGATACCAGAACCGGAGAGTATCTCTCCAGAGCATAAGGAAATGCTGCTGTCAGCGTTTCTCTCAAGAAAAGGCTGTGTCCCACCTGTCTTCTGACAGGTCAGGATCTGGTACAGGATCATGAAGCAACACGACAATGGAAACCCACGGTTTCTGTTGTCGTGTTTTTTGTCGTGCTTTTTGCACTTGTTCAGCACCTGCAGAATTCAAACGTGAATGGGCTGCTTACAGGCTGGTTCACATTACAATTCTGCAGGCGGCTGCGTATCTTTACATGGTCTGCCTGCATCATGACGCGGGCGGACTGGGAAGGAGCAGTATTCATGAATTCATGGAAAGACCTGGCCATTGACGGGAAATTCTGCATTTCGAGGAAACTTTCTTACCAGAGCGCGAAGGAACGCATCTGCATCCGGGTGTTAAACCGCGGACATAACCGGAGCAGGCTGGAGAAGCTTCCTTTTGTTGCCTGGGAGGATCTGGCAATTGTGTTCTTTTTTGACACGGGAGGAGCAGAAGAGATCCCCATTACAGCGGAGGATCTGGAGAGATGGGAACTGGATCTGTATGAGCTTTACCGGAACGCACTGGTGCAGAGCAGGCGTATTCACCCGCCGCTGTTTGCCACGATGCGGGAGGTCCTGGGGATTCCGGAGAACGAGTGGGAAGAAGAAATCCCGCTGTATGTCCTGACCTGCAGGAAACCGTTCTACGGGTCGGCGGTGATGTTTTACCCGGGAATGATGGCGTATCTTTCGGAGCGGATCGGAGGGGATCTTTATGTAATTCCGTGCTCCGTCCATGAGCTTATCCTGGTGAGGAGGCAGAAAATTGATGATCCGGAGGGACTGCATACCATCATCCGGAGAGTGAACCGGGAAGAGCTTCTTTGGGGAGATGTTCTGTCGGATTCACTGTATGAATATCTGGAGAAGGAGGACGTCCTGCGGCGGGCAGACAGCTGTGAAAATGGCTGATAATCTTGCGGAAAAGACCTTTACTTTTCTCTTCTTCGAGGTTATGATGCTCACGTAAAGCGATGAAGAGACGAGTAGAACTGTACGAAAGCCTTCAGAGAGGAAATCTCCCGGAAATGCAGGCGCAAGTTTAACTGTGGGAAGGAACAGGATACAATCCTGGCCTTTCGGAAACGGGATGGTGCGAGAGTTCCGGCAATGACGCAGTTTGAAGACCAGCTCTGAGCGGCCCCAATCCGGCCCGGCGACTCCGTAACCGTCATGAATGAAGAAAGAAAACAGGGTGGAACCGCGTAGAATCTACGCCCCTGACGCTGCCTGATGCGGTGTCAGGGGCGTTTTTGGTATGGCAGAGCATCCGCTTGCCCAAGAGCACGAAAAGGAGAAGAGTCATGGAAAAAGAGCAGTATTTGGAAGTATACCGTCATTCTCTGGCACATATTCTTGCCAAGGCCGTTTTGGAGCTGTACGGCGAGGATACGCAGTATGCGATCGGACCGCAGATTGACGATGGTTTTTATTATGATTTTGTCCTTCCGGCAGGAAAGACCATTCAGGAGGCGGATTTCAAGAAAATCGAGGACAGGATGCGCGAGATCATGAAGCGCAAGGAGCCCTGGACGAGAAAAGAGGTTTCCAAGACGGAGGCTCTGGAGATTTTCAAGAACCAGCGCTTTAAGACTGAGCTGATTCAGGATCTTCCGGATGATGAAACTATCACCGTTTACTATACCGGCGACGACTATGTGGATCTGTGCAGAGGACCTCATGTGGAGAATTCTCAGGATCTTCTGTCCGCGGCCTTTGAGCTTCGCAGCGTATCCGGCGCATACTGGAGAGGTGATGAGCACCGCGATCAGATGACCCGCATCTATGCCTATGCATTCCCGGACAAGGCGGCACTCAAGGCGCACAAGGATCTGATCCGCGAGGCGAAGGAAAGAGATCACAAGCTGATCGGCAAGCAGATGGAGCTGTTTTATTTTGACCCGACAGCACCCGGAATGCCCTATTGGATGCCGAGAGGATGGAAGCTGTTTAATGCTCTTCTTGCTTTCTGGAGAAATATCCATGACGAGCACGGCTATCAGGAAATTTCCGGACCGGTTCTGTCGAAGAAGGAGCTGTGGGAGACGTCCGGTCACTGGGCACACTATAAGGACGGCATGTTCATCATCCCTCCGGCAGAGGGTGAGAGCGAAGAGGACACCTATGCGCTGAAGCCGATGAACTGTCCGAACGCCATCAAGATTTATCAGACGAAGCCCCGTTCCTATAAGGATCTTCCGCTTCGGATCAATCAGGTGGACGTCATTCACCGCAAGGAGAAGAGCGGAGAGCTTAACGGCCTGTTCCGCGTGCAGCAGTTCCGGCAGGACGATGCACACATTCTCGTGACCGAGGATCAGATCGGATCCGAAATCAATGATATCATGGATATCGCAACGCAGATTTACGGAACGTTCGGCTTGACCTATGGTGCAGAGCTTTCCACGCGCCCGGATGATTTCATGGGTGATATCAATACCTGGAATCAGGCGGAGGCGGATCTGAAGAAGATCCTTGTGGACAAGTACGGAGAGAACGGTTTCGAGATCAATGAGGGTGACGGCGCCTTCTACGGCCCGAAGATTGACCTGAAGATGAAGGATGCTCTGGGACGCGAATGGCAGATGGGAACCATCCAGCTTGACTTCCAGCTGCCTTTGAACTTTGGCATGAAGTATACGGCAGCGGACGGCACGCAGAAGCAGCCTGTTATGATTCACCGCGCGATTTTCGGCTCCATGGAGCGGTTCATCGGCATCATCACGGAGAACTTCAAGGGCAGCTTCCCGTTCTGGCTGGCTCCCTATCAGATCGGCATTGTACCGATCCGTCCGGAGCACAACGAGTACGCGAAGAAGGTTGCAGACCTGTGCCGCAAGAACGGACTGCGCGTAGAGGCAGACTATTCGGACAACAATATGAAGACCAAGATCAAGGGCTTCAAGAATTACAAGGATCCTTATATTCTGGTGCTCGGTGACAACGAGGCGGCGAATAACACCGTTTCCATCAATATCCGCGGCAACAAGCAGCTCAACAATGTGCCGCTGGATGAATTCCTGGATCTGTGCGACCGCATGGTGGAAGAGCACAGCCTGGATCTTGTGGAGACACTGGAAGACTGATCTCTACAGTCATAGATCTTGAACAGCAATCAATGCGGATTGAAACCAAGCCCTGCAGTGACAGCTGCTCCTTCGCAATAATACCGGATACCCGGTGCGGGGAGCATGGCCTGCAGGGCTTGCTTTATGCCTTGAAGCACCTTGACGGTGCTACAATTTTCTAATTTTCACAAATTTGAAAAAACTACTTGCAATTCAAGAACGGCAATGATACAAT
>CALEFO010000145.1 GCA_937877165.1 uncultured Lachnospiraceae bacterium
CGTCAAACGCTTCTGCTTCATTCGATCCATAAGAGTCTGGAAAAAGCTTAAAAACCAATCATGAATAACCTCCAGGCTTTCCATATGTCGAATTTTCTCATATGGCTCAAATCCATCTCCAAACATCTCTTCTACGGTTGTTCCCTGCTCTGTAACAACTGACAGACACAACGAAATCACTCCAATGAAAATGGTAAGTGCATAATCTTCTGACAAATGTTTCTCTCGGATAAACTGAAAAATTGCATCCAACGCCGTCTCCGTTTCTGAAAGATCCCGCACACGGATGCCGTGTAGCAGCTTTTCATTCAGTTCTGCTGAATAAAAAGCTACCCGCAGTCTGCCATCCGCCAGACTGCGGTAACGCATAATCCGTTCTTCCCCCATACTCCATTTATTCTGAAGTACCCTCAACGCTTCCTGATAAGACTGATGAATCTGCTTCAGATCATCCCGCCTCTCTCCAATTCCTACAGAAACCGTGAAGTGAAGATATTTCTTGACAATTTTCTGTAGGCGCAAATACTGCTCATAAACAAAATTTTCTCCGGCACTAAGATCTTGAAATTGAAACAGGGATACCAGCCTGCCTTCCGGTCCTGGAAAAACATCATGCCGCCCAGATGGAAAAGTCATCAGTTCATTCAAAATATTAGAAAGGCCATACTGGCACAGTGCCGCGTCCCTTGTTCCGCTCCACTTCTGGTAAAAATTGTCAATTTCCATCACCGCAATCTGATACCAGGCTGCTCCGGTGCAAAGCCCTATACGTTCTAGCTGAATTTTCAGTTCTTCATCCGGCATCCAATATTCATTACTTATGAGCGCATTCAGAAGCTGCTGCCTGACCATTTCTGTATCTTTGATTTTTACTGCTTCGTCCTGGTTGTTCTGCATAATTTCTTCTCTGACACGAAGCAGAGTCTGCAGCAGTTCATCCTCACTAAATGGTTTCAGTATATAATCGGAAACCTCAAGCTGAATAGCCGTCCGCATATATTCAAACTCACTGTAGCCGGTAAGAAGAATCACTCTGGTTTTCGGTTCCAGCTCGCGCAGTTTTCTGGTCAATTCGATGCCGTTCATGAGCGGCATGTTGATATCAACAAACGCAATCGCCGGATGGAATTCCCTGGCTTTTTCCAGTGCATCTACTCCGTTCTGTGCTTCGCAGCAGACCGCAAAGTCATATTTTTCCCAGTCAAATGACTGAATCAGATATTGCCGGTACAATGGCTCATCATCCGCAATCATGATCTTCAGCATATTCATTCTCCATTAAGAGGCATCGTAAGAGTCACTTTCGTTCCATGCCCTTTTTCACTTTGCACGTCTACCCCGTACGAATCTCCATAAAAAAGCCGGAAGCGCTCTTGCACGCTGCGTAGTCCAAAGGATCTATTCCCGGCTTCCTGTTCCATTCTCCGGTCGAACAGGTGTAAGAGTACCTGACTTTCCATACCGACACCATTATCCGTTATAATAAAAATAATCCTCGAGCCATCGGATTCTCCGATCAACTGCAAATGTCCTGCCCCACCCTTTGGTACCAGCCCATGATGAATGGAATTCTCTACGATTGGCTGTAAAGAAAGCTTTGGAATTTTCTTATGCAAAAGCTTTTCGTCTACCGATATCTCGTAATCGAACATATCGGAAAACCGCCTGCTTTGAATATACAGATAATTTCTGACATTTTGTATTTCTTCCTCTACGAGGATAATCTCCCGTCCCTCGCTGAGCACCCCCCTGTAAAAGTCTGCCAGCGATTTCGCTGCAATCTGGGCCTCCTTTGCTCCCGCCATTCCGCACATTGTGTAAATCAATCCCAGCGAATTATAAAGAAAATGAGGCTTGATCTGGGCCTGGATCAATGCCAGCTCATACTCGCGTAGTTTCTTCTGCTTTCTGTCTGCCTGCTGCGTCAGATCATTGATTTTATCCATCATCTCCTGAAATCCGGTTGCCAGTTCACCAACCTCATCCGTTGTATTTACACGGATGGATACTGCAAATTTTCCTTCCTGAACTTCGCGCATTTTTTCTGTCAGCATCACAATCGGTTCCACTGTCCGTGCCGATAGAAACCGAGCAGCCAAAAAAATCAAAAACATAAAAGCAGCAATCAAAAGAATCATGACGGTCATACTGCTGCCGACACCCTCCGCCAGCTCCTCGAATGGAATCAGAATCATCAATTTCCATCCGAACCTCTGCAGCTTTGTACCTGCCATCAAAAATCTCTTTCCCTTCAGGTTTACCATTTTATGGAAATCCTTTTGCTCCTGAATCTCCTGCCTTATCGCTTCTGTTGCAAATGGCTTCAGCAATTCCTGCGAATTCTGAGAAACCACTACGTTCTCATCCAAATCCAGCATGACAATTTGCCCCGCCGAAACGCTTTCCCGAGGAAAAATATCAGCAAGAGAGGATTCCTTCAGATTCAGAATCAGAACTCCAAGTGTATCCCCTGTATCCGGATCAATGACCCGCTTCCCCAACGATAGAACGGCTTCATTCGCATTCTCTGTAAAGAAATCTCTGTGCTCCATTGGAAACCAGACATTGGCAGGGCTATGCTCAAGCACCTTGTGATATTGCTCACTCTCTATGCCTTTGTCCAAATTGGCAAGCATTTTTGGATTTAACGTCACAGCATTCTGTTTCGAATCAATAAAAAGAATGGAATCCACATCTTCAAAGGACAGACTGCTGATTCGCAGTACATTTTCTTTCTGTCTCTGCAATGTTAACGCATCTGCATCTACCCAGGTATCGGATTGGTGATTGTGGTAAAACTGGATCAAATTCAGCGCAGTGATATTGGCGCAGTTTTCCATATTTGACAGTTTTGTATTGATTTGTACGGAGATCATTCTGGAATCGTCTTCCACCGTTCTCGTGGTCTTGTCCAACGTGACATGAACAAAAATAAGATTTGATATGAATCCTAGAATTAACAGCGGTACAACAATCAGCGGAACATACAGCAAGAGAATCTTGCTTTTGATCGGCAGGTTTCCAAACCACCTGATAAAATCAGCTTTATATTTTTCCATTTCTGATCT
This sequence comes from uncultured Lachnospiraceae bacterium, assembly GCA_937877165.1. Lineage (GTDB taxonomy): Bacteria > Bacillota > Clostridia > Lachnospirales > Lachnospiraceae > CAG-791. The sequence continues at coordinate 3,069 of CALEFO010000145.1, forward strand.
CAGTGAAAGATGCATCCGCCACTCCTTCCTACCATCTCCGATAAAACTCAACACCGAAAAAGAGATACCATATTCCTGTAAAGTCAAGAATATGATACCTCCATTTTCTGTCAAGTAAAAAGCAGCTTTCCGACTTAGAAGTTGATCGTGCGAGGCTCCTTTCCAAATCCGTACAGCACTGCCTTCGTATTTTTCAGATAAAAAACTGCTGTATTCCCATCTCCTGCCGCATACATTTTTTTCAGCTCTGGTATCGTTTCGAGCATCGCCTTCTGCGCCTCAATGTCCGGATCATGTACCGCTTCCGCAGTCAATCGGAGCCATTCTCCATCCAGCATTGCACAGATTTCCACCTTCGGATTCTTTAAAAGCTGTTTCGCAACATTTTTCTTTAGTCCGGTTTCAAAATAGAGCTTTCCCTTATAAATCATCTGCGATCCGAACGGCCGCACCTTGGGCTGTCCATCCTCATCGGTTGCCAGATACCATACTCCTGCCTTTTTTAGAAAATTCAGAATCTCTTCCATTATTCATTTCCTCCATACCGCATTACATTGCGGAAAATACTATTGTTTGTCCGTTATCAATCTCCCCACAGCTCCCAAGGTGTAACTTTCGAGCCGATCCGCCAAACTGATCCCAAAGCTTGCCGCCACATCATGAAGCGTATTCAAATTGATCAGCGTACACATTTCTGTTCCAATGTGACTCTGTTCCACCCAGCTCATAATATAGAAATTCTCTCTGACCTTTACGTAATCACAAAAGAACCCTCCACAGGCAACATCCTCTCCATCTACACGAATCAGATCTGTTTTAAATAAATGAGAGACATAGGTGTGAATTGCGGTAAAGCTCCCGGCCCTGTCATACTGCCATTCAATGGCGATTCCGGTCATATCACGCGTAAATTCATGCCTTTGTGTCGGGATTTCTCTCTCACTGTCCGCATATCCGAAATGAAATTCCCGTTCTACTTCCCTAGGTCTTTCACTTGCTCCAAGAAAGCTGTGAATCAATGTCACAAGGCAATTGTCAAGATCCACAAAGATTGTAAAGGACTCCAGCGGAAACGTAAATGAACGCAAATGGTTGATCAGAAACAGATTTTCCTGATCCAGCTGCAGAATCTGACAATACTCATCATGATACCAGCTCCCGTTTTCGCTCCACCGCAGCTTCTCCGGAGAGAAAATCTTATAATACAAATCCCTGAAATCATCGAATTTGAAGTGAAACGACCGGCCATTCAATTTATCGGAAAACGGAGGCCTGGTTTCCTCTCCAAGCCCCGCTTGCGCAATGCCCTCCTTCTGATCACGAATACAGATTTCCCGAACCTCTTCACAGGATAATTCCCGGCACCTTTCCCTGACTCTGTCCTGTTTCATCGCTCTCCTTTTAGGCCGCTTCCCCTTCCACCGTTTCTTTTTCCTTCCGGAAAGGACTGCGAATCAAAAATCCTGCGCCAATAATTGCATACGCGATCATCGAAATAGTAATTGCACTGAGAATGCTCTCCCCGAAAACCATCTTCAGGAAATTAATATAATAAGCTACTGCGAAGGAACCGATAGTTCCGCCGATTCCAGCAATTGCAACTGCAACAGATAGATAGCTTCTCGGTACAATTCTTCCCAGCCACTCACTAAAGGAGCTGAAAATCACGGTTCCCGCAATATTGATCATGCACAGTCCAATGGTCAGCTGAAGCACAGTGGATGTTGCGGTATAAATGACAAACATACCCGCAACCGATAATAAAAATCCAAGTCCGAGAATCCACCTCTTTGTCTTCTCAAAGATTTTTCCGAAGAACAATCCTCCGATCACTCCTGCAAAATTAAAGGCCGAGATAGCACCCGCAGCAACCGTAGCTCCGCCAAAGCCGCGGATATCAATCAGCTCAGACAGCTGCATCAGCATCGGAATGTTCAGCATGTTCATAAGAAGCTGAATCAGGGGAATCAGGAAAAACACCTTGTTTACAGACCGGAAAAAATTCCGGATGTTGACCTTTTCCTTGCTATTCTTATCGCTCAGTTCCATATCCGGAAGAAGAAAGGCCGCAATCAGACCGATTCCTCCAAGGAGGTATCCCAGAAAGACGAATCTGGCATCAATATCTGCAAGGACACCGCCCAGCATGGTCAGAGCTACACCACCGGCATATCCGATCATGTTAACGTAGCCAAGAAGTGTCACTCTTCGTTTCTCTGCAAACAATCCGATGATCATGGAATTGGCAACCGGTCCCATCAAACCAAGGCTCAATCCGACCAGATTCATTCCGACAAAGGTATACCAGTAATTATCTACAAAAAACGGGGTAAATCCGCCGAACAGAAACATAATCGATGCAATAATTGCCATTGTCCGGTAGCGAAGCTTTGTCCCCAACACAGCACCTGCAATGATGTTGCCGATAAATGCAAACGCATTGGGAAAAGATGAAAACAAATAGACATTGTGTCCTGCAAAGTGCTCTCTGAGAACGTTCATCGCCGGGTTCAGCATGCTGGTCGCCTGGCCGATGAGCGGGAAGCACATAATTCCTATAATAGTCAGGATCCCAGGATCCTGATGTTTTTCCTCTGTATTAATCTGAGTTTTATTCATTTTGATCGCCTCTTTTCTTCGGTTCTGTTCAGCTCTTATTTACTTTACAGTAATCAAAATCTGTCCTTTGTATGTTCCCGGACGGATCTCGGTGGGAATTCCATCCACCGTCATCCTGGCCTTTTTGCGCTCTCCTGCATAGATCACAGAGCTTTTCTCCAGCGTAAGTGCCGTAAGGTAGCTGTCTCCTGTCACCTCCCAAACGCTATGGTGATCCAGATGCAAGATGACCCCATTGTTGACCGTTGCCTGCGCCATGCAGGTTACATTTCCCATCTCCTCACAATTAGCCACATCAATTCTTTGAAGTTCTCTGTGGTAAACCGCCTTAGCACTGCTGATTTTTCCCTGAATCCGAGCGTTCTCAAGACACACCTCCAGATTCTTAGGCCCCTGCAGATCCTTTCCTCTTACGCCGCGGACATGGACGAAGTTCGGCGGGACCTCTTCTACATCCTGCGGATCCGGAAGTGTCTCAGCAAGCAAGTTGGTCGTTGCATTGTAGAAATCACCAGAAAGCTCTGTATTAGAAATCTTGACAAAAACATCCTCTGTCACAGACGCCGTTGTCAGATCCCTTCCTTTCAGGAAATGATCCTCTCCCTGCGGCACTGCATAATGATCAGACAAATAACCAGGATCATCATTATCAATAACCTGCAGGATCGTCCCTGTATCTGACTTCACCGTTGCATGATCAACTTCAATCCGTACGGCACTTCCCTTAACAGAAAAGCACGCCTTTCCGGTCTGCATGTCAGAACCCTCCGCGATTCGAAGGAAACCTCCAGAGCTTCGGAACGCACATAGCCCCCAACGCTTGGATCGGATCACGGTATGATCCAGGAATTCTGCACCGGTCTTTCCAAGTGACATATACATCAGGCATGTAGAAACATGAAACCGACAATGGTCATATCTGTGATATGCGCCGTATTCTTCCTTCTCCTGGTAACCGTCTTCTACATCACAGTTGATTCCAAAGCACCCATAGCCATGATTCCCGGTCACCGTGAAATCAGAATCTTTGCCATACACCCGAACTCCCGATGCATCATCATCCACGGAAATAACTCCCCAGTTTCTGGTGCTCACCGAGCAGTTGTAGAAATTCATCTTCCCGCGCTCATCAAGCGTGGTAACATGGGCACTCCCCCGCAGTCCGATCTGCCAGGGTGGTGTACAAGGATGTCCGTCTGCAGCAGCCCTCTCGCGTTCCTCTGCCGTCAGCTCCGGTCCATCAGCATGCAATCTGCAGTTCTCGAATGTCATCTCGCTGTCCTCAAACGCAGCAACGGCAGTTCGTGCTCCGCCTTTTGTGAGAATGGTAGAATCCTTCACAAGAACCTTTGCATCTCCCAATGTCAGAATTCCGGCTCCCTTTCCAAGACCGTCAACACCAAACGATTCCAGATTGCAGTACAGATCCCGAATTTCACAGCTTCCATTCTCAACAACAATTCCATTGCTGTCGGTTTCTTCACTCACAATCCGTCCACCGTCCACACAGATTTCCGTATTCTGCCTGGTATTGAAGGAAAATGCCGAGTTGCTCTCCTGAGGCTTTCCATCCTTAATGTACAATGCGGCTTTTAGTTCAATTGGCGTTTCTCCTGCAACTCGTGAATAGGTGTGGCAAACTGGTTCTACAATTCGAAGCTGAACTTTTCCCTCATACACTCCCGGAGCAGGCGCAGTACAAATTCCGTTTACGGTCATGTACAATCTTTTGCCTTCTGGAACCTTAATGCTTCCCTTCTCACCAATGACAAGTCCATCCAGTGTCATGTCTTTGTCAATGTTCCAAACTTCCTGTACTTCTTTTTTCATTTGTTCCATTTTATATACCTCGCTGAGGCGAAATTCGCGAAGGCGATTTCGCCGAATGCGGCAGCCGGTGCGTCAGCACCGATGCTGCTGTTTGAAAGTGACATATCGATGTCACTTTCAAACTTTCTCCTCTTTTCCCCATGGAATCAGCCTTTTACAGAGCCAACCATCATTCCCTTTTCAAAGGTCTTCTGCGCAAACGGATAAATAATGATCAACGGAAGAGCTGACAGAACCATGCTTGCAAGTTCAATGGTTTTATACCCTGCTGCCGCTTCAGACAGCGTCGTAACCAGCGAAGATGTGCTGGAAGTTGACATTGTTGAAGCCAGGTTCGAAGCCAGCTGACTGGATTTGATCAACGACAGCGTGTAATAGGAAATTGTCTGCAGCTCAGAGGTCTTGGTAAAATACAGTGTTCCCGTATAGTCGTTCCACATGGATACTGCCGTAAACAGTGCCAGAGCGCCGATTACCGGCTTTGACAGAGGGAAAACGATTCGGAAGAATACTGTTGGTTCACCCGCGCCGTCAAGCTTTGCAGACTCGAAAAGAGCCTCCGGGATTGCCTTGAAGTTTGCCGTATAGATGATAACGTTGTAAAAGCCGCCGAACAGGCAGGGCAGAATATATACCCAGAAGGAATCATAAATATGCAGGGCATTAAATAAGATAAAGTACGCGATGACGCCACCGTTCAGATACATACTGAGAAATCCGATCGCCTTATAAAAGCCTTTCCCTGCCAGACAGCTTTTGGAAAATCCATATGAAAACATGGAGGTAATCAGCGTCTGCAATACCGTTACGATCACGGTTCTCGCAAGTGTCACCAGAAATGCAGTGATAATTTTGGAATTACCAAGAACTGCTTCCCAGCTTTCCAGCGTGAATCTGCGCGTCCAAATCAGTGCAAATCCATTCTTTTCGATTTCACTCGCATTTTCGAAGGAATTGATCAATGAGAACCATACCGGATACACTGTAATCGCCACAATAAGAAGCATCACCGCAGCCAAAACAATATGAAATGCCTTCTGCTTTGCTGATTTGATTTTATACATGACAGCTTCCTCTACTTTCTTTCAGAAAAGCCCACTGTCGGTAAGCTTCGTTGAAATCTTATTGGCAGCCAGCAGAAGTGCCAGTGCGATCGCGGATTTAAAGATATTCACCGCCGCCGCGATGCCAAACTGCAGCTGCTGGAGTCCCGTTTTAAAGATATAAGTATCAATAACTTCGCTCTTCTCAAGGTTAAAAGAATTCTGCAGCACATAAATCTGATCAAAGTTATTGTTCATAATTCCTGCCACTGCAAAAATTACCATAATCACCACAGTGGATTTGATTGATGGAAGAGTTATATACCACATCTTCTGTCCCCTGGAGGCTCCATCCAGATCCGCAGCCTCATAAAGCTCCTGATCCACTCCTGAAATTGCGGCCGTATAAAGAATCGTGCTCCATCCAAGCTCCTTCAAAAAATTTGATGCAATGGCGATCCCCCAGAACAGCTTCGGATCTCCCATAAAGGAAACCGGCTTATCGATCCATCCAAGACTCATCAGAATCATATTCAACGCGCCATCGCTGGAAAGCAGGACATTGACAATTCCACCGAACACCACCCAGGATACAAAGTGCGGCATATAGGTTGCTGTTTGTACAAATCCCTTCAAGCGATGATTTGCAATTTCATTAATGAATAAAGCAAAAACAATCGCCCCCAGAATATTGAGTGTATTCCCAATCAGGTTAATTCCAAGCGTGTTCTCCAGCATTCTCAGGAAATCATGATTTCCGAATATAATCTTGAAGTTCTGGAAGCCGTACCACGGACTTGTAAACACTCCGGCAAAACCTTCTGTCACTTTGTAATTCTTAAATGCAAGAAGCAGTCCGAACAGTGGGAGAATGCTGAACAACAGTAGCAGAATGGTCCCGGGAAGCATCATCAGATGCAGCTGAAGCTGCATTTTTGTGTTTCCTTTGATTCCTCTCGTTTTATTCATATTGGTTTCCTTTGTACAAGTTCCTACTTGTAAAGCTCCGCATTATGATTCTTAATTGTCTTCCCTGTTTCCTGATATCTCTTCTGTAGAACCTTGTCGTATTCCGCATCGATGTCCGCAACATGATAGCTATCCAGTGTCTTCAGCATGTTCTGATACTCAGCTTCAAACGTAGCATCATCCGGTGCCGATATAATTTTCGCCTTCTGAGATTCCAGATAGCTGTCAATCTGTGACTTGGCAATTCCCAGATCACTGGAAGGCTCCACCACGTTGGCAGAAGTAAAATCAAGAAGCGCAGAATCATAAATATAGGTATTCTCATATCTGCCGATTGCCGTAGCAATTCGTTCTGCAAGTCCGAAATCCGAATCCGGCTCCGGAACCGGCTCCGTATTGAAATTGAAAGCCAGATTGGTAAATGGCCATAACTGCTGATTTTTCTTATAATCCTCCTGCCAGGTGCGCTCTCCTTCTTCCGTTCTTGTCACAAATCCACCTTCGTCGATGGTATAATCTCTTCCTTCAATTCCGTAGTAATTCATCAGCAATCCTTCCCGACTGGTAATCCAGGAAAGCCACTTTGCCACCTTCTCGGGTTCCTTGCAGTTTTTGGAGACAGCTGTCCAGATCCAGCCAAGTCCTGCCGACTGGTTGATCGGTTCTGCGGGCTGAGCTCCGCTGGACGCCAAAACCGGTCCAAAGGAGGCCCATCTGGTTCCGGTCTTATCCAGAAGCTGCTGATTGCCGATCCAGCAGAATACGACGCCTGCCTTCAAATAGGTTTTCAGCGCGGTATCATCAATCGTCATCGTATTGACATCCAGGCAGCCCTTCTGAACCAGATTATTGACAAATTTCAGCGCCTCCTTATATCCGGGAGACAGCTCCAAATGACGGTAATGACTGTTCTCATCCACCGGCTGGGCTCCAAAATTATTGGCAATCACGGTATCCAGAGATTTTTCAATCCATTCATCGCCATGAAGAATCACCGGAATAATTTTCTGTCCATTGATGGTGACATCCGACTGGGCCACCTTCTGGCAGGCCTTATAGAAATCCTCTTCGGTTTTCACCTCATCTGCAGTAATCCCTACCGCATCCATTACGTTCTCATCAAACATAATGCAGATGAGGTGAAAACCGAAGAGGATTTCTATAAGGC
>CALEFO010000146.1 GCA_937877165.1 uncultured Lachnospiraceae bacterium
GAACAGCCGTGCAGCACTGCCCTCCTTTGCAGGGCGGCGACGGAATGTTCAGCCCCCATCTCGAATTTCCTTCGGAAATCTTCGGTGCAAATATCAATTTTGACGCAAAAGGGCCGCGGCCCGGAAATTTCCGGAGCCGCAGCCCTCTTTATTTGCATTTACTTTCCCCGCAGGCCATGCCGCAGGACCAGCCTTGTTTTCTTTTATCCTCTGTGAAAGACCGGCATGGAATCCAGCGGTGCCTTCACATGAACCGTCTGACCGCCTTCATAGACCCTGCCATCACAAACATCCGTCCAGGTTCCCTCCGGGAGATAGACATCCCGCTCGAACTCGTGAAGATGCAGAATCGGCGCTACCAGATATTCCGGTCCGAACATATACTGATCACTCAGCTCCCAGCACTTCGCATCCTCCGGAAATTCATAGAACATCGTCCGGATCAAAGGGGATCCGTTCGTATGTGCCTCTTCGTAGAGTCCTCGGATATACGGCTTGAGCTCAACACGGATGTCGTAGTATTTCTTCATAATCCGGTAATTCTCTTCCCCATAGCTCCACAATTCATTGTCCTGACCGGTGTGCAGGTATCCGCCGCCCCAGTCACGATTGTCCAGCGGCGGAATGTTGTACGGTCCGCGGTCACCATGCATCCGGAGCACGGCGGTATAGACCGCAAACTCATACCAGCGGATCAGAAGCTCCTGAAAATCCGGATCGCCCACATCATCCGTCATGAATCCGCCGATATCCGTGGTCCACCACGGAATTCCGGCAAGCCCCATATTCAATCCCGCCTGCAGCTGATCCCGAAAAGCTTCAAACGTGCTCGGCACATCGCCGGACCAGATCACATTGCCGTATTTCTGACTTCCGGCCCAGCCGCTGCGCAGAAGGTTCACCACCTTGTCATTGCCCATCGCCGTCATCGGATCATAGAAAATGCGGCTGTACCACTGCGGATACTGGCAGCTGCTCTCCAGTGCCGATCCGTTGATGTACCGGTAATTATCGAAATCATAAGCGCAGTAATCCGGCTCGGAATTGTCCAGCCAGAATGCGTCGATACCGAAATCGTAGTAATTCTTCCTGCACTTCTCCCAGACATATTTTCTGGTTTCCGGATTGAAGACATCGATTTCCACGCAGTCCCCCTGGTAATCATAGGTCTGCTGTGCGCCGCGCTCCGTCATGATCAGAAGGCCGCGATCCATCATCTCGCCGAAGTTCTCGCTCTTACGGTCCACAGACGGCCAGATTGAGACAATGACCTTGATCCCCATGGAATGCAGCTCATCCACCATCGCCTTCGGATCCGGCCAGTAGGTCTTGTCGAATTTCCAGTCGCCCTGCAGCGTCCAGTGGAAGAAGTCGATCACGATGACATCGATCTTGATGCCTTCCTTCTGATACTGCCTTGCCACCGAAAGAACCTCATCCTGCGTGCGGTAACGGAGCTTGCACTGCCAAAGTCCCATCAGATCTTCCGGGAACATCGGTGCGCGACCGGTCACCGCGGTGTAGTTCTCCACAATCGCCTTCGGCGTGTCGGCTGCGGTAATCCAGTAGTCCATCTGCTTCGTTGCCTTTGCCTGCCATTCCGTATAGTTCTTGCCGAAGGAGACGCGGCCGATCGCCGGATTGTTCCAGAGGAAGCCGTATCCTTCCGAGGAAACCTCAAACGGAACCGTTACCTGAGAATTGCGCTGCTCCAGATCCAGCACACAGCCCTTCAGATCCAGATACGGTTGCTGGTACTGCCCCATGCCGTAGATTTTCTCTCCGTCAATGCTCTCGAAGCGGACATTCAGAGCAAAATCTCCTCCCGGAATTCCTTTCCATTCGCGGCTGCGGATCTTCAGGCACCGGCTCTCCCTCCAGAGCGATCCGTCATAGAAGCTGAAGTATTCCCGAAGGAGCTTCCTGCCATCTTTATAGAAGGTAATCACTCCGGCAAAGTTCACCGTTGCCGAAATCCGGCCGTTGGTGATCTTCGCGATCTTCTTTTTGTCGATGGTGCCGTCACCGACCCAGTGATCCTCCTCGGAAATTTCCACACTGGCCTGTGTCTCTTCCGGCTTCTCCGTCAGCGCCCAGTTTTCTTCATTCAGCGCTGCATGGCGGGTTGCACGCACCCGCAGAGCATCCTTCCCCCACGCCTCGATTCGAAGGATCTCTCCCAGATTTCTGGCCGTCAGAACTCCGTTTTCCGCTGTAAAAACCATTTTTATTCCCCTTTCCCCCTATGGTACAGTTTTCCTGTGAATGCTAAAATCATGATAATTGTTCCATACTTACCTTTCTGTGCCGCGTTTTTTGCGGCATCCCGAGGAGAAATGCCCAAAGGGACTTTCTCCGATGGGATCATCGAAATTGGGGCCGCTTGGCGGCACCAATTCGTGTTTGAATGCGATCACATTCAAACTTATTTTCCAACCATACTGTATTGATTTGCAATGATTTCTTCCGGATTTCTCTCAGAATCCGCGGAAGGATCTGTCAGGAGGTTTTTGATGCGTCTTTCTGTTCTTAGTGGAAACGTTCATTCTGTCCGCCGCAGGTTTCTCGCCGCTGCTGCGGCGCTCGGCACGGCGCTTTTTCTTGCCGCAGCTCCCATGCCCGGCAGGGCTTCGATGTCCGTTCTGGCTGCAGAGTCTGTTTATCCTTCCACATCCGCGACGAAACTGATCTCCGATCAGACAGCTGGAAGCACCTTCGCCATCCTGATCAATGCGAAGACCGGCAAGGTGATTGCTCAGAAAAACGGTGATGCTTATATGTACCCCGCTTCCATGACCAAGGTCATGACGCTTCTTGTCGCCTCCGAACATGTGAAAAATCTGACAGATACGGTCACCATCACGCAGGACATCCTCGACTACTGTGCCGAGCATGACTGCAGCACCGTCGGTTTTGCCGCAGGTGAGCGGGTGACGGTCATGGACCTTCTCTGGGGAACGATTCTTCCCTCCGGTGCCGATGCCGCCCTGGCGCTCGGACGATATGTAGCAGGAACCGACGACGCCTTTGTGCAGCTCATGAACGCCAAGGCCGCAGAGCTCGGCCTTCAGAACACCCATTTTACCAACTGCATCGGCCTCTTTGACATGGGGCACTACACCACCTGCAACGATATGGCCGTCATCATGAACGCTGCCGCCGCGAATCAAACCGCGCTTACCGTTCTTGTCACGCCGCAGTACACGACAGTCCCCACATCGGTGCATCCTTCCGGAATCACCGTAAAGAATCTGTTCCTCTCCCGGATTGCCCCGCTGGATAAGCCCGGCATTGTTCTCGGTGCCAAGACCGGCTACGTCAATCAGTCCCGCTACTGCGCAGTCAGCTATTTTCTTTCTTCGCACGGCGTTCCCTACATCTGCGTCACCGGAATGGCTTCCTCATCCATGAATGCAGTGTACGATCATCAGAAAATCTATTCTGCCTATGCCAAATAAAGAGCCGGGCTCAATAAATTTCAGAAATCAGGCGAAGCAGTCATTGACTGCCATTTCTTCATACTGCCTCGTGTACAGCTCATGGTAATAGCCCTGCTGTCGCATCAGTTCCGTATGGGTGCCCCGCTCAATGATTTTTCCGTCCTTTACGACCAGAATCACATCGGCATCCACAATCGTGGACAGGCGGTGCGCAATGACAAAGGAGGTTCTCCCCCGGATGACCGTCTGAATGGCATCCTGGATCAGCTTCTCCGTCAGTGTATCAATGGAAGCGGTCGCCTCATCCAGAACCAGAATCTTCGGATCCGCCAGAATGGCTCTTGCAAAGGAAAGGAGCTGCTTCTCACCGGTAGACAGAAGATCTCCGCCCTCTCCAACCTCAGAATCCAGGCCTTTGTCCATCTTGTCCACGACGAAGTCCGCATGCACCAGTTCCAGGGCTTTCATGATTTCCGCATCCGATGCATCCGGTTTCCCATAGCGCAGGTTGTCCCGCACTGTCCCGGAGAACAGGTGCGGTGTCTGCAGTACATAACCGATATTGCTGTGCAGCCAGAGCTGCGAACGCTCCCTTGCGTCTCTTCCGTCGATCAGCACCTCACCCGTCGTCGGCTCGAAGAAGCGGCACACGAGATTCACAAGCGTCGATTTGCCCGCGCCGGTTTCACCTACAATTGCAACGTTCGTTCCCTTCGGGACCTTCAGATTAAAATGCTCCAGAACGAATTCCTCCCCATCCGGATAGCGGAAGGACACATTCCGGAATTCGACATCTCCCTCCAGAGGCTCCCAATTCTCCTTCTTCGGATGGAAGGTGTCTCCATAACGCGCCGTGACCTCAGGCCGGTCCGCCACATCCGACTCCGTATGAAGAAGACGCGTCAGCCGCTCGATATTCACCTGAATGGCAATAAAAGCCGACAAGGTCTGCACAATGTTCTGAATCGGATCCATCATGTTCAACGCATAGGAAAAGAATACCGACAGCGTTCCGATCTGAATCACTCCGTCCATCGTGATCTTTCCGCCCTTCCACAGGACCAGTGCAAGTGCCAGTGAACTCATAAAGGTGACCAGCGACATAAACAGCGCGGAATAGTGCGTTGCCTTCACCGATGTGGTCCGCATGTCCTCGGTATCCTTCTCGAAATCGTTCCGGATCTTCTTCTCGATCACCAGTGTCTTGATGGACCTGGCGCCCGTAATGCCCTCATTGAAGTTGCCTGTGATCATGGAATTGATCTCACGGATTTTCCGGTTGAGCTTCACCAGGCGCTTCTGGAAAAAGGTGATGAGCAGCACTGCCACCGGAACCAGTACGAGGACATAAAGAGTCAGTCTTGCATTCACCGCGAGCATAACTGCAAACACGCACACAATGTAAGAGCCGTTCCAGATCATATCCATCATTCTCCAGGCAACCAGCTCTCCGATTTTCCCGGTGTCGCTCATGACCCGCGCGTGAATGTAGCCGACATTATTCTGGTTAAAATAAGAGAATGACAGCGTCTGCAGATGATTGAACGAGGCATTGCGAAGGTCCCGGTCCACCGACATTTCCACCTTGCCGCACTGATAAGTGCTGATGAAGTTGTCCAGTACCTGCAGGATCAGGATGACGGCATATGCCGTCACGAACAAGGGAAGCCCCTCGAGGGTCTTTCCCGCCACAAAGTGATTCAGTGCGTAGCTGTTGAACAACGGATAAACCGAATCCGCCAGCGAGCTCAGAATTCCCAGAATGATATTGAAAATCAGGATCCGGCGGTACGGCCGGATAAAAGGCCACAACCTCGGGATCCCGAAAAAAGGGAGTGAAATATTCTTGTTGTTTTCTGTTTCCATATATATCCCTCACTGAGGCAAAACCGCTGCATCAGCATCGATGCTGCTGTTTGAAAGTGACGTATCGATGTCGTTTTCGAACTTCTACCTTATCTGCAGATCATAAATCTGCCGGTAAATTCCGTTCTGCTGCAGGAGCTCCTCATGCGTTCCCCTCTGCACGATCCGCCCCTTGTCCAGCACTATGATCTGATCCGCATGCATCAGAGTCGTCAGACGGTGCGCGATCAGAATCACGGTGGACGCTCCGACATTTTCCCGAAGAGCGTGACGGATCTGCGCATCCGTTTCCGCATCCACGGCAGACAGGGAGTCGTCAAAGATCATAATCGGAGGCCTGCGGACCAGCATCTGCGCAATCGCCGTTCGCTGCTTCTGTCCGCCGGAGAGCGTGACACCCCGCTCTCCAACAAACGTATCGTATCCTTTGGCAAAATGCTCCACCGTTTCGTCCAGGCTGGCGATACCCGCCGCTCTTCTCACCTCCGCGAGGTGCGGATGCTCGCCAGAAGCTTCTTCCTCCGTCTCATCCGGACTTGCAATGGCAATGTTCTGTTCCAGTGTTCTGGAGAACAGGAACGGCTCCTGAAGAACCATGCCGATGTTCTGACGCAGCCAGTCCGAGGAGATGTCTGCAATGTTCACCCCGCCGATTTCAATGCGTCCGTTCTCCGGGACAAGCGGATACAGGCGGTCGAGAAGGTACATGAGCGTTGACTTTCCGGAGCCGGTTCCGCCCAGAATTCCGACCGTGGTCCCCGCAGGGATTGTAAAAGAGACATCATCCAGAACCTTCGAGGCTCCATTGTCATACTGATACGAGACATGGCGGAAGGTAATATCCCGGTCCATCGGAGGCCGCACTGCATCCGGCACATCCTGTTCCGTTTCCGAATTCATGATGTAGCGCAGACGGTCGATGGAGATTCCCGCCTTGGACAAATCCGCAACCACGCGTCCCAGCGAGCGGACCGGCCAGGTCAGCATGGAATTGTAATAAATAAACGCAATGTACTGCCCCGCCGAAATCTGATTCTGCACACACAGCACCGCTCCGATGATGGTCACCAGCATCACCTGGAGGCCGGAAATCAGATCGCTGGAGCACCAGAAGGCCGACAGAAGCTTCATCAGCCGGATCCACATGAAGGTGTAGCTGCGGTTCTGCTTCTCAAACCGCTCCCTCTCATAGATTTCACGTCCGAAGGCCCGGACCACACGGACTCCGGTCAGATTCTCCTGTGCAATGGCAGAAAGCTTTCCCTCTTCCTCATCCGCATGCTGAAATGCATCTCCGATTCTCCGGTGGAAGAACAGAGAATACAGGACAATGACCGGGAAAAACGCGGCCGAAACCAGCGTCAGAACCGGGTGAATGCTGTACATGAAGTACAGCGCCAGCGACATCAGGATGACAATCCGAAAGAGGCTCGTCAGCTGCTCCGCCACAAAGCTTTTGATCGTCTCCACATCGGAGGTACACCGCTGAATAATGTCTCCCGTATGATTCTCGCTGTGCCAGGCAAACGGCAGCTGCTCAATGTGCCCGAACAGCTGATCCCGCATTCTTTTGACGAGATGCTCCGCGCCGAGGGAGTTCGTCACCCGGTTGCCGTAACGGAATGCATTGGCAAAAAGGGCCACAACACCGACGGCTGCGGCAATCAACCACAGATGCTCCCTGAAATACCCTGCACCGCCCAGGAGCTCCGCGAGCGCACGGACCGGCCCTGTCAGTGTCGACGGCTGACCGTCAATCACCGTGTCTACCGTGTAACTGATGATTTTCGGATTGATAAGATCCAGAAGAGAGGTCACACAGGCGAATACAATGCTGAGTGCAAACCACCTCCGGCTCCCCTGAAGGAAATACCAGATCATTCCGCTTCTCGTCGGAAAGTGCTCTTTACTCCTGTTCGTTTTCTGATTCATAGGCGGGATCCTCTTCATATTCTTTCTCGTGCTCACTGCAGTAATATCGTCTCCCATTTGCATTGGAGAGGACGAATTCTCCCTTGTTCAGGCAGTTGCTGACGCTGCAGTAGTGCGGCAGCCGCTCATCATCCGTATCGTTGTAGAAGGCCATATTGCCCTTTTCCGCCAGCTGGACCCGAAGGCGCCTGCGAAATCCCTCCTTGATGGCATTCAGCTTCTCCTTGTCTCCGACACTGGTCCACTGGCGCGTATTGTCCCTCTCCAGCTCCGGAAGATTCGTCTCTTCTTCCATGCTGCTGTCCTTCTCCTGCGCCTTTTCCTTTTCGTTGTTCGGATCGTCTGTGACACCGGACTCGTCTTCTGACACAGCGCTCTTTCCGGCTTCGTCGCCCTCTTCTTCCTGACTCAGAGCCTCGTCCGATGCATCATCCTCCGACTCCGCGACCCTGGCGGCTTCTTCGGCCTTCCGGGCATCCCTGGCCTCGTCCTCGTCACGGCTTGCCTGATAGACCTTTTTCGTTGTCAGATTCTTATAATCGTCGGAAAACTGTGCCTCCAGAAGCACCGCTCCGTTTCCGTCCTCGGTTTCCGAGCCGTAGTAGGTAAAATACCAGGTGTCCGCATCCCGCACCTGTTCCAGTGTATAGTCATAGGACGCGGATCCGAACAGCGAAGAATTCAAATCTCCTACCGACAGGTCTTCCTGCATTTTCACGGAAATTCCTTCGTCAAGCTTTCCTGGCACAATCACCGAATGAATCCAAAGATAGCTCACCGCCGCGTTCGTTGTTTTCCCGGTGATATCCGTATAAGGGGAGCGGTACACACGGTCCACCGCCGTATCCAGAATGGACCGGAGCTCTTTCGCATCCTTGTAGTCGCCTACCTTGGAAAAGAGGTCCTTGGCCGTATCGAAATCATAAAGAAGGAGCGCATTTCTTGCCATGTTATAGCGGACCTCGCGGAGCTTCTCATAGGAGTCCTGATAGTCCTCCGTTTTCTCAAAGCCGGCTTCGGCATTCTCCAGCTTCCCGATGGCCTCCAGCTTCACTGCCCTTGTGTAATAAGCCTTGTCCAGAAGCTCTCCGGCACTTCCGAAATCGCCGCCGTCGTAATCACCCAGCTCCTCCAGAAGCTTGATTGCCTGCTCAAAGGAATCCTCCCCGATCCATGCATCCGCCTCAAGGAGCCTTGTATTCTTCACCTGGTCTTCACTGTCCTGATAATTCCCAAGATCTTCAAAAACCGTAACGGCATCCTCGTAAGAGCCCTGCTCTCTTAGGTACTCTGCCTTTGCGTACTGCGTCTGCGGAACCCGCTCCGCCGCATCCGAAAAGCCGCCCAGCTTCGCAAGGCGGGTGCTGAGGTCATATTGCCTCGAAAGAGCCGCAAAATCCGAAGCCGCCTCATCATACCGATGTTCCTGAATCAGCTCCTCTGCTTTCCGATAATCACGCATCGGCAGAAAAAGGAACATCACAAAATATAGAAAAACCGCCGCTGCCAGTAAAACGCAGGCTGCCAGTAAAATTTGTTTTGTTTTTTTCTTCATTCCCATCTCTCCATCGCAGTCTTCTGCCGGAACATCTGTGAATTTATAATATGAACAAAAAGTCCCTGACAGTTTTCCTTTTCACAACTGTCAGGGACACATTCTTGACCATTTCCTCTCTGCACCTTTGCGGTTGTCCGCCTCACACTCAGTTCAGCGTCACGGA
>CALEFO010000147.1 GCA_937877165.1 uncultured Lachnospiraceae bacterium
CGATACCAGCGCTTTCGGTAATCCGCGCGGTTTCGCATCACCGTCCGGAATGCCAGTCCCGTCAGAAGCCGCATCCCCAGGTGATAGGTAAAGGTCCCGCACGTGATCGCAAGGGAAAGCCAGACCCCCGCGGCAGTTTTCCCGTACAGAAGCACAAAAAGGACCGTCCCCGCGAGGAACACGAGGGCAAGTCCCTTCATCAAAACGGGCATCGTCATTTTCTCTTTTCCGTCAGCCTTTTTGTTCATTTCTCTAAAACATTTTCCCTAAAACAGGTCCAGCATATTGTCGAGATAAACCGCCTCCCGGACCTTCAGCTGGCATTCCGGCTTCGTCATGTAGTATAGAAGAAACTCCAGCACCAACGCACTTCCGAGACCGCGCCCCTCGATCTTGAAATTGGAAAAGCCCATTGGAAGATAAATATTCCGGATATCCCCGACGCCGATAAATCCCGGATTCTCCATCGCCCTGGAAAAGCGGTAGCCCTCTTCTGCGGGCGGGGCCCTGCAGCGGTGTTCCGGCCCCTTCTCTCCAAGGCTCAGTCTGCTGACCGCCTCATAGCAGGCCTTCCGCTCTCTGCAGCCAAACCAGCAGCACTCGTTGCAAAGGAATTCCACCTTATCCTTCTGCGCATCCGGGAGGGAAGCAAGAAGTAAAAGCTCCCGGTTCAGGCGAAAATCCGGAACAACATACCGGAACGCACTCCGCTCCGTTTCCTTCCGGAAATCCTCAAACTCCGTGAGAACCTTCGTCGTGGAAGAAACCAGATACAGCTGCGGATAGTGCTCCCGAAGGTACTCCGTAAGAAGCTCCGAGTGGACGATGACGCCGTTCTCTACTCCCTCTTCTCCGGCGAACATTTTGCAGAGCGCATTGCATTCCGGATCTGAAAGATGCTCCCTGCGAAGAAGCGAGTTGCTGAAGGTAAGTCTTGCCGAAATCCCGTATTCCCGAAGGAGCGTCAGTACCTCCTGCGGCTCTTCCTCTCCTTCCTCTATGCGGCCGCCGCCCCAGAGACACCCCGCTGGCGCTCCGTATACTGAGCCGATGTCACACCAGTCATAGAAATACTCCCGGTGCTTTCGAAACAGCGGCAGGAAGATTCGGTACAGCTCGTAGAATTCAAACAGTCCGGGAAGGTGATAATGCGCTGTCATATTCTCCAAGTCCCCCTGGGAATGAAAAGTTCCTTTCTCATCATCCCTTTTTTGTCATCCGGAATGTCTTCTCCACCATTACGATCATCAGGATAAAGAAGATCAGCAGGAAAACCGGCATGACCGCGAAGGTCACATGGTTTCCGATCAGACCGAAAATCGGCGGAATAAAGGTGGACCCGACGTAGGCACTTGCCATCTGGATTCCAATGATCGCACCCGAATTCTCCGCGCCGAAATTATCCGGTGTAGAGTGAATGATGCAGGGATAGATCGGTCCGCACCCAAAGCCGATTACCAGAAAGGCAATGAATGCCGCCTGGTAGGAGCTTACCGGCAGAAGAAGTGCCGCAATTCCACAGAGCAGGATTCCGGTACCAAGCTGAATCATTCTCCGGTCACCAAGCTTGTCCGTAATAAAGCCGCTGACGAATCTCCCTGCCGTAATTCCGATATAAAACAGCGCAGCAAAGCCCGCCGCGCGCTCCGCAGGAATCCCTTTTACCTCTGCAAAGTAGGTGGCCGCCCACTGCATGGTGGTCGCCTCCGCGGCACAGTATGCAAAAAATCCAGTCAAAAGGAACGGAACCCCCTCGATGCGCAGCGCACCGAAAAGACCGACACTCTTTCCCGACGCTTCGGTTTTCGTTTCGTTCACCTTCCAGACAGGGAGCGTTACCAGGAGAAGAACCGCAATCGCAAGCTGAATCAGACCTACAATCCGGTATCCGCTGTTCCAGGTGCGGTTCACCAGCGCGTAGCTCATAATGAACGGGCTGATGATCGTACCGACGCCCCAGAAGCAATGCAGCCAGCTCATATGCTTCGCCTTGTAATAAAGGGCAATGTAATTGTTGAGCGCCGCATCAATCGCTCCTGCACCAAGGCCGTAGGGAATCCCGAAAAGCATCAGCATCCAGAAGCGGCTGGAGCAGGAAAAGCCAAGCAACGCGAGCACAGTGAGAAACACGCTCACGACCGTCACGATTCTCGTTCCAAATCTGCGGGTGAGACGGTCCGAAAGAAGGCTCGACACGATCGTTCCGCCGGAAATGATCATCGACACAATTCCCATGTAGGATACAGGAACCCCGAGCTCGTTGTGCATCACCGGCCACCCGGAGCCGAGAAGTGAATCGGGAAGCCCAAGACTGATGAATGCAAGATAAATCAGTGCCAGCAATAAGGTGTACATGGTTTCTAAAATCCTTTCCCACTTGTCTGCGATCCTGCAAAAGGCCGCATGCTTCTTTTATCTTAGCACAAGCCCTCCCATCCTTGGCATTCTTGTTTTGCAATTCATGCAACGTATAAAGGCCGAAAGCCATCACAACAAATCGTGGGCTTTCGGCCTGTACTATGTCAGAGACGCGATATAAACGAGCTTACTTCAGCACAATTTCCTTCTTGCTCTTCTCATAATCCGGATGGTTAGACTTCCAGAGCTTGTCTGCAACCGGAGCCCACTCCTTGGCGTAGTTCTCGCACTTTCCGCAGAGATGCTCGACCGTCTCCGGTTCTGTCAGGTCTGTGCTCTTCGCACCGGCTGCCTTGACGATCGCCTGAAGCTTCTCCGGGTTCTCCAGGAAAGGACAGGGCTGCAGCAGGTTTTCATTGAAGGGCTGGTTCTTCTGATAGAGCTTGAACAGCGGCTGCTGCAGGCACTCCAGAAGGCTCTTCTCGTGGATGTTCGCCCCGGAGTAGTGAATGAATACACAGGGCTCCACATCTCCGTTCGGGTTGATGTGGCAGTAGTTCTTGCCGCCTGCGATACATCCGTTCACCCACTCACCGTCATTCTGGAAGTCCATTGCGAAGATCGGCTTGCCGCCCTCGTAGCCGCGGATTTCGCGAACGCGGTGATACATATATTCACGCTGCTCCGGTGTCGGAACAAGATCCATCGTCGCATCCATTCCGACCGGCATGAAGTGGAAATACCAGCTGAACGCAACTCCCTTGGAAATCAGGAAATCCATGAACTCATCCGAGGTGACTGCCTCGCAGTTGGCTCTCGTATAGCAGATAGATGTGCCATAGACCAGTCCGTTCTTATGAAGAAGGTCCATGGTATCCATGACCTTCTGGAAGGTTCCATGGCCACGCCTTGCATCCGTCGTGTCCTCGTAGCCCTCGATCGACATGGACAGGACAATGTTCTTCGACTTCTTCATCTCGTCGCAGAACTCCTGATCCACCAGTGTGCCGTTCGTAAACAGCATGAAGCCACAGTCCTTGTGCTTCTGCGCGAGACGGAAGATATCGTTCTTGCGAACAGTCGGCTCACCGCCCGTCATGACATAGCCGTGAATGCCGAGCTCCTTTCCTTCCGTAACAATCTTGTCCATATCCTCATAGGAAAGATTCAGCTGATGCCCGTACTCGGATGCCCAGCAGCCGGTGCAGTGCAGGTTGCAGGCTGAGGTCGGATCGAACAGGATGACCCACGGAATGCTGACGCCGTACTTCTGTGCCGCCTTTTTCGTCTCCTTGTATCCGGAAAAACCTGCCTCAAAGCCAAAGGACATGAACAGTCCTTCCAGATAGTCCAGATCGGCATAGTCCAGAAGGTTGTTGAAGAATTTCGTCCACTTGCCGTCCTTGCTGAACGTTGCGCGGAGTCTGTCATAGGCTTCCGGCGGCCAGGTATCTCCATTGATTTTCTGAATCGCGTCAATGACGCCGACAAATCCTTCCTCGCGGTTCGAAACGGCCTTTCTTCCCGCTGTCTTCAAAACCGCCTGAAATGCTGCCCGTTCTGCTGCATGTGTCAGTTTATTTGCCATGATCCTTCCTCCTTCCGCAAAGCTCTGCGGAACCATTTGCTGCCTGTCCCATAGAAAGACCTTCCGCCAAACAGTTCTCCCGCCTGCTTAAATGATTCTTGATTTTGTTTTCATCGGTCTTTATTTATGACCAAAGTTCATTTATATTGTAGCACGTTCTCCCGTTAAAAAAAGGTCAATTTTTCCGGAATGGGTAAAGAATCCCCAAGCCGTCTGATCTTCCTGACGCAGAAATTAACCGCTTGCGGGTTCCTTACATTAAAAGTACAATGAATAGGCCGTCTGACATGCATATTCCTTCGTATGCCACAGGGGCGCCATCGGCAGAAGATCTCGCGGATGAAACCGCAGGAGATCTGATTTCACATCCGGTCAGCGCCTGAAGACAGGACGGCCGCATCCTGATTTCCAGTGTGAATTCAGGATTTCTGCAATGGTTCGATGCATCACATAAATAAAAACAAGGAGTATGTCCATGTCTGATCTGCAGCTGCACCAGAAGCTGGAACGCCGCATCCCGGTCGCTCCGCTTGAGCTTGTTGTTCTTCCCTCCGCTGAGGCGTTGGGAAATGAAGTCAACGATTATCTGGTATCCTTCCGGAAGCACTACGATGACAACATCGCTAAAGGCGATACCGCTTTTCAGGATTATGTCCGTGACGATTACAGGATGCAGGCAGAGTGTGTCCGGTTCGGCACCGGCGAAGGAAAGGGAATCATTACGGATTCCTGCCGCGGCAAGGATATTTTCATTCTTACCGATGTTACCAATCACTCTCTCACCTACAAAATGAACGGCTTCATCAATCACATGTCCCCGGACGATCATTTTCAGGATCTGAAGCGGATTGTTGCCGCCATCAACGGCAAGGCCGCCCGCATTTCCGTGATCATGCCCTTCCTGTATGAGGGACGTCAGCACAAGAGATCCGGACGGGAATCCCTGGACGGAGCGAACATGTTCCGCGAGCTGGTGGATCTCGGCGTCAAGAACTTCATCACCTTTGACGCGCACGATCCCCGGATTCAGAACGTGGCTCCGCTCTCCAATTTTGACAACTTCATCTCCCCGTACCAGTTCCTCCGGGCGATCATCCATTCCTTCCCGGACGTCATTCTGGACAAGGAGCATTTCGTCGTCATCTCCCCGGACGAGGGAGCGCTGGACCGCGCCGTCTATTTCGCCAGCGTGATCGGAGCCGACACCGGCATGTTCTACAAGCGCCGTGACTACACCC
>CALEFO010000148.1 GCA_937877165.1 uncultured Lachnospiraceae bacterium
CAACGGGAAAGCCCCGGAGTACAAGGCACTCCGGGGCTTTCCTGGTATGAATTTATATAGTATCTCCTATCTGGGCATTGGGAAACAGAAGGAAGTACTCGATGTCATTGCAGCAGCTCTTCGGCGGATCAAAAAACGCCGCTCACAGAAGATCTGCGGAATAGTACGGAACAACCACATAGTTTCCGGGAGAAACTCGCGGTGCATCGTCTCCATTCGAAAAAAGGTGATTGATCTCACATACCTCGCGGTAATAGGCTGCTGTGTTCCGGTAATGAGACGGATCCGCATAGCGCTCTGCCACCTCTTCCAGAGTATCCGCTCCCGTTACCAGAACACTCGTATAATACTTATGCTCCTGCGTGCCTTTCTCATCCGCATGAGAAGTCATTCCGAAAATCAGGATACTGGTCAAAAGAATGGCCGCAGCCACACAGACTCCCAAAACAGTGTAAATCAATCTGGCCTTTCTCGCCCGCAGCGCACGTACTCTTGCAGTTCTCATTGTGTTCCCCTCCACAAAGAACGATCAATAAAAAATTAAATGCGAACATTTGTTCGTTCTTTATATTTTGCATTATATCGAACATATATTCGCGTGTCAACAGGAAAGCGAACATATTTTCGAAAATTATTTGCCATTTCCCCCGTGCGCTTTTATAATGAATGTAACGATTTCATTTCGATTATGAAAGGCAGGACACATGTATGGCAAAGGGCCCCATCTCAGACAAGCAGCAGCAGATTCTCGAATACATCAAGGATCAGATCATGGAGAAGGGATATCCTCCGGCTGTCCGTGAAATCTGCGATGCCGTGCATCTGAAATCCACTTCCTCCGTTCACTCCCACCTGGAGACGCTGGAGAGGCGCGGCTACATACGCAGGGATCCCACAAAGCCACGCGCCATTGAAATCTGCGATGACAACTTCCAGATGCTTCGCACTGAGACCGCCTCTCTTCCGGTTGTCGGAAGAGTTGCCGCAGGCGAGCCGATTCTCGCAGAACAGAATATTGAGAGCTACTTCCCGATTCCCGCTGAGTACGTTCCGCGCGGAGAGTCCTTCATTCTGAAGGTTCATGGCACTTCGATGATCAACGTCGGCATTATGGATGGTGATTTTATTTTCGTGAACAGCTGCAATACCGCAGAGAACGGTGAGATCGTTGTCGCCCTGATTGATGACTCTGCTACGGTAAAGCGCTTCTATAAGGAGAAGGACCATATCCGTCTGCAGCCGGAGAACGACGAGATGGAGCCGATCATTGTAGACAGCTGCCAGATTCTTGGAAAGGTGTTTGGCGTATACCGCGTGATGAAATGAGAATTTGATTAAGAAACATGCGCCACTGGGCGCGCCACGTAAAAGGCGGAGCAAGAACAGATGTTCTTGCTCCGCCTTTTTGCTCTTTTCGAAAAGCATGCATTCCATTTTCAACTAAGAAAGTCTGCTTTTCCCACCTTCTATGCTTCCAGCTCTGTGGGATCAATCTGCTTCCCGTCGCGCCAGATGCGCTCCAGATCATACAGGAGACGGTTCTTCGCGTCGAAGATATGAACGATCACATCGCCGAAATCCAGAAGGACCCAGTTGGCAGTCTGATACCCTTCTACCTGTTTGCAGATATAGCCGGCTCTTCCGAGCTTCTCCTGCACGTTGTCCGCCAGTGCCTGAATCTGGCTCCGATTCGTTCCGTTTGCGATGATGAAATAATCCGCAAGAACGGAAACGGAGCTGATATCAATGATGCGGATGTCTTCTGCCTTCTTCTCTTCCAGCGCGTCGAGTGCGAGCTTTGCCATCCCGGCAGATATCTTCTGTTCCATGGTAACCCTCCTTCCGCGACAGACCCTTCCGGCCCGTCAATTCAATGTCCGGATTCTATCCTCGTAATAATCGTATGTCTTTTGCGTCAGGAAATCAATTTCCCGTTCGTTTTCTCTCAAATACGACAATGTGTCCTTTAAAATCATACACAACGCCTTGTCCAGGTCCTCAAATGCAGCCTTCCGGATCTCATCCAGATGCGGAGCCTGATCCCGTCCAGGCTCAATATAGTCCGCGATGAAAACAATCTTCTCCAGCATCGACATGTCCGGTTTTCCTGTCGTATGATAGCGGATTGCCTCCAGAATGTCCGGATCCTCCACACCATACTTCGTCCTTGCAAGAATGCTTCCTGCCTTGGAATGAAGGAGTGCAGGATTTCCCCTTTCCAAGGGCGAAATCTCCAAGCCTTCCTTTCTGCAGAGGCTCTCCATCTTGCTGACATCCATATACTTGGCGCAGTCGTGAAGAATTCCCGCGGTCTCCGCCTTGTGTATGTCACACCCATGCCGAACCGCCAGTGCCGCCGCGGTCTCCGCAACTCCCAGAGTATGAATAAATCTTGCGTATTTCAGTTCCTTCTGCACTGCCCGGATCATTTCCAGGCGGTCTTTCTCCGTCTTTGCCATGTTACCTTCCCGTCAGTTCCACGATGTCACGTATACAGTCTGTGCTCCCGGATGTACTGCTCCACGCAGTCCGGCACCAGATAATGGATGGATCTGCCCTCACGGACCCTTGCACGGATTTCCGTGGAAGAAATTTCAATGCTGCGGGCCGGAAGGAACACAATCCTTGCGCCATAGGCGGCACGAAGCTTTTCGGCCTCATCCTCCAGACTGGCATCCGTGACCTCATCCTGCCTCGTTTCCACAAGAAGCGTACAGGCTTCAAAAATGGTCTGTGGATCCTTCCACATGCTCATCATCACCAGCGTATCTGCGCCGACAATGTAAAAAAGCTCATCCTGCGGACGGAGTTGATGCAGCTCCTGCAAAGTGACCGCGGTATAGCTGTTGCCCGGACGTTTCGTCTCCAGATCTGTCACATGCAGGTGCGAATTTCCCTCTGCAGCAAGACGGGTCATCTCGTAGCGCTGCAGAGCCGGCGTGACCTTCTGATCCTCCTTGAAATAAGAGCATCCGGTCGGAATCAGCAGAATCTCATCCAGACCGGCGGCATCAAACGCGTTTTCCGCCGTGATCAGATGTCCCAGATGGATCGGATCAAACGTTCCGCCCAGGATTCCCACTCTGCTCATCGCGGCAGCTCGATCTTCGGATCATCACGATCCTGACGGTACAGAATAAATTTGCGCCCAATCACCTTCACCAGCTCCGCATGGGTCCTGGCTGCCAGCTTATCCGCCGCAACCTCTGGAAGATCCGGGCAGGTCTTCAGAACGCTTCCCTTGAACAGCTCACGCCGGTTGAACACCTCCTCTGCGGAGGCAACCGTCTCCGGTGTCACGCCGCCCTTTCCGATCTGCAGAACGGCAGTCTCGTCATTTGCAAGACTCATCAGATATGCTCTCTGTTTACTGCTTAACATTTCTGCTCCTTAATTCGTTATTGATCAAATTTCCTTCGTGAGGAGAACTTCGCGCAGGCGAACTCTCCGCTACGGGAGTTGGAAACGAAGTTTCCAACTCCTGATAGGAGAAAATGCCATCGGGCATTTTCGAGTATCTCAATCATACCATTCAAAGGAATGTCCATACAACCGCACGGTATCACCTTCCTGCACGCCCATTTCTCTCAGTCTGTCGTTGATGCCGTTCTCCTGCAGGAACTTCTGGAAGAATGCAAAGCCCTTCTCGGTTTCCAGATTCGTGTAGCCCAGCATCCGTTCGATTCTCGGGCCTTCCACACGATAGAGCTTTTCCTTCTCATCATACCACACATCGTAGGGCTCCTCTGCTCTCAGAAGCTCTGCATCCGGGTTGTATTCCTGCTCGTAAACCTTCGTCTTTTCCGGCATCTTCGAGAGCTCGCCGCTGACATAGTACAGGAGGTCACGGATTCCCTGATTAGTCGCTGCCGAGATCGGGAAAACCCTCACACCCTTTGGTTCATACTCCGCCCGGATCCGGTTCACCGGGTTCTCAGGATCCTTCTCATCCGCGTGCTCTGGATCAATCAGGTCCACCTTGTTGGCAGCGATTACCTGCTCCTTCTGCGAAAGATCAATGTTATAGCGGTCCAGCTCACGATTGATCGCCGTCAGATCCTCCAGAGGATCCCTTCCTTCCGAGCCGGAGACATCGACCACATGGATGAGAAGCTTGCAGCGCTCGATATGCGCAAGGAACTCATGTCCGAGTCCCGCGCCGTCTGCGGCTCCCTCGATCAGTCCCGGGATATCTGCCATCACGAAGCCGTCCGCGCCGTCCAGATCCACCACACCCAGGATCGGAGAAAGCGTCGTAAAGTGATAATTGGCAATCTTCGGTTTTGCATTGCTGACCATGGAAAGAAGCGTCGATTTCCCCACATTCGGGAATCCCACCAATCCGACATCCGCAATGACCTTCAGCTCCAGCGTGATCATAAGAGACCTCGACGGCTGGCCTGGCTGCGCGTACTTCGGTGCCTGCATGGTGGAGGTTGCAAAATGCTGGTTTCCGTTACCGCCGCGTCCTCCCTTCAGGATCATGTATTCCTTCGTGTCACCGCTCATGTCAATGATGATCTTCCCGGTCTGTGCATCCTTGATAACGGTTCCTTCCGGAACCTTGAGGATCAGGTCTTCTCCGTTCCTGCCGGCCATTTTCTTTTTCTTGCCGTCCTCACCATTCTCTGCCGCGTACTTGCCGCGGTAGCGGTAATCCCCCAGTGTATTCATTCCAAGATCAACACGGAAAATGACGCTGCCGCCGTTACCGCCGTCACCGCCGTCTGGTCCGCCTGCCGGGACGAACTTCTCACGGCGGAAGGAAACATGGCCGTCGCCGCCCTTGCCGCTGACAATCGTAATGGTCGCTTTATCTACAAACATACTAACCTCTTGCACTTTCGCCTGTGCAGTCAGCTGCGCTGCCCGCACATTAACAAAAAACTCCGGACAGACAAAATATGCCTATCCGGAGTCCATCGCATTCTTACAGATTACTGCTCGTTTGCAGCTTCAACAGGGTGAACAGAAGCTCTCTTGCCGTCCTTGCCCACTCTCTCGTATCTTAAGATTCCATCTTTCAGAGCGTACAGAGTGTCATCTCCGCCGATTCCTACGTTCAGACCGGGATGAATTCTGGTCCCGCGCTGTCTGTAGAGGATGTTGCCGGCCTTAACAAACTGTCCGTCTGCTCTCTTGGCACCAAGTCTCTTGGAGTTGGAATCACGACCGTTCTTGGTCGAGCCCATTCCTTTATGATGTGCGAAGAACTGAAGGCTTAAGTTTAACATTGTGATACCTCCTCAATTCTGTGATTCAGATATTTCTTTCCGTACTGCTGTTCAATCCATTCCAGTCCGTGAATCATGCAGTCGATCAGGAACTCGGCCTTCTCGCCGGGATCCGACCGGAAATTGCAGATCAGATCTCCGCCGCTTGCCGCATCGTAATCCACCTCCATGTCCTCATGGAGAAGATCCTCGAGACAGTTCACGGTATTGATCACAATCGCGGATGTCCCAGCACAGACGATATCATCGCCGCTACGACAATAATCCGTGTGCCCGATGCAGGAAAAAGAACGGGTATGTCCGTCCGCCGTCCGAAAAATCTGAACCTTCGTCATGTGTCTCTCACCGTCTGGTCAATTCCGGATCAGCCAACAATGCTGTCGATCTTGACACGCGTGTAAGCCTGTCTGTGACCGTTCTTCTTGTGATATCCGGTCTTCGGCTTGAAGTGATAAACAACAACCTTCTTGCCGCGGCCCTGATCCATAACAGTTGCCTCAACCTTAGCACCTGCTACATCACCTGCAACCTTGAGAGAATCTCCGCTGATTGCCAGAACCTGGTCAAATGTAACCTTGTCACCTACAGCTGCGTCCAGCTTCTCTACTTCAAGGACGTCGCCCTCGGAAACCTTATACTGCTTTCCACCAGTTGCGATAATTGCGTACATTTCGGTACCTCCTTCTTCTAAGACTCGCTGACTACGGCGGGACAGTCACCTGTCCGCTTCTTGTATGACTCTGCAGTACCTACAGAGCATCACATACTGCCTCACCATGCTGCATACTCGTATATCTTACAGATTGTCCAAAATCCTGTCAATAGATTTTTCGCAATTTCCAGAATCATTTTACCGGAATACAGATTTCCGTCACAAATTCTCCCGGGTCATTGGTGATGCCGTAATCAATGAGCGTAATCTCACGTGAAAATCCGGCAATCTTCATCCGGTGTTTTTATATAATCCAATAATTTCTTATACTGCCCGGGAGCCTCTGTGTGGCTGCCGCGGAAACACAGACGGACACAGGATGATTCTGCCACGGGCATGGTCTCTCCCTCATAGATATTTCAACATTGCCGCCACCTACAACGTGATCAATGGTTCCCCGGCAAAGTTCATTCAAAGCGGATTGGACTATTATCTGACAACAGAGGATCTGCTTCCGCCCCTCGAAATTCATTATGCACTCATTTGGAAAAGGACTGCCTTTTTGTCAAGGGCCGCCGAAATGTTCCTGAAGGAGTTGAAGGTTGCGGCGGAGCTGAAAACCCGCGAAGCTGCAGCGAAATCCATCGACGAAATGCTGGAAAAAACAGGGCTGGACTACCTCGATCAGATGATCATTCACTCTCCCCAGCCATGGAACGAGTTCCGCGTGGAGAAGCGGTATTTTGAGGAAAACAGGGAGGTCTGGCGTGCGCTTGAGGATGCACAGGCAGCCGGCAAGGTGAAGGTCATCGGCGTTTCCAACTTTCTGAAGGATGATCTGGAAAACCTGCTCGCCTCCTGCCGTGTAAAGCCCATGGTGAACCAGATTCTGCTGCACATCAGCAATACGGATCTGGAGCTCGTGGAGTTCTGCCAGGCACAGGGCATTCAGGTGGAGGCTTATTCTCCCATCGCCCACGGCGAGGCACTGAAAAATCCGGCGATCGCGCAGATGGCGGAAAAGTACGGCGTATCCGCCGCCCGGCTCTGCATCCGCTACGTTCTTCAGCTCGGAGCCGTTGCACTTCCCAAGACGGCCAACCCGGACCACATGGCAGACAACGCAGACGTTGACTTTACCATCTCCGGAGAAGACATGGAGACACTCAAACATATGCAGCGCATCGCTGACTACGGCGAGTTCAGCGGGTTCCCTGTGTTCAGCGGAAAACCGCTGGCATAACCGCAGGCCCCTGCACCAGTCAGGATCATGCGCCGCAGGGCGCACCCTGTGAAAAATCCCCTTCCGGCTGCTCTGTCAGAAAGAGCCGGAGGGGATTTTTGTCGGAAATGCCTGAAAGGGCTTTCTCCGATGGAGCTTCAACAACTCCGCTTTGCCTCTCGTTTCGCAGCAGCACCGTATCGGCAGGCAACTGCAGCAGCCGCGTCAGAGGATTGCTTGTGGTTAGAGTTTTCTAACCGCGAGCACATTATACCTTACGCTCAGCAGCTTCACAAGAATTATGATTCATTTTGAATCATAATTCTTAAATCACCAGATTCCCATGACATGCTGCATCAGAAGGCTGACCAGTGTGATTCCGCACCAGCAGGAGGCCCCCACAGCGATGGGCTTTCCACCCGTCCGGATCAGGCGGATCACGTTGCTGTTCAACCCGATTGCAGCCATTGCCATGATAATCAGGAACTTCGACAGCTCCTTGAGAGGCGAAAAGACATCCGCGCTGACTCCTGCATGCACACACACCGTTGTAATGACAGCCGCAATCACAAAGTAAAGAATGAACATCGGGAATGCACGTTTGAAGCTGAATTTCGCAGACTTTGCATTTTCTGCCGCGTTTTTCTTCGTCCGTATAAACGACAGGCCGAGCGTAATCGGAATGATGGCAAGCGTTCTCGTGAGCTTGACCGTGACTGCCTTATTCAGGGTTTCGCTTCCGAGATTCCACATGCTGTCCCAGGTGGATGCGGCAGCTGTCACCGATGAAGTATCATTGATTGCCGTTCCCGCAAAAATGCCGAAGGCATCCCCGTGCAGGGTATCAAAGCCGAGTGCTTTGCCGAGCACTGGGAAGAAAATGGCTGCGATCACATTGAAAAAGAAAATCACTGCGATGGACTGTGCAATTTCGTCATCATCAGCACCAATCACCGGCGCGGTCGCCGCAATCGCGGAGCCGCCGCAGATGGAGGATCCGACACCCACAAGGATGGCCGTATTCGAGGGGACCTTCAGAGCCTTCTTCAGAATCCATGCAATGAGAAGAGACGTCGTAATAGTACAAAGAATGATCGGCAGGGACTGTTTTCCCGTCTGGAAAATGACGCCGAGATTCATCCCGAAGCCGAGCAGAACGACCGCTGTCTGAAGAATCACCTTCGACGTCCACTTGATTCCGGCCTCTGCCTTTCCCTTATCCGTCCAAAACATCGTAGCAATCATTCCTGCAATGATTGCGATCACAGCTCCTCCGATGACAGGAAATCTTTTTCCGATCAGCCACGAGGGAACGGCGATCGCAAGGCAGACCAGGATGCCGATTCCGTTCTTTTTCATACAATTCATTGATTCATTACCTTTCTGTCTGTGATGAAATGATATATTTTCTTCGGTATTGTACACTGTTCCAGCTTCTCCGCCAAATCACACGGCTGGCAAAGTCTTATCTTTGTTCCACAGCAATTGACGCCCAGCAAGCACCTGCCCCCTGGAGGGAACACTTTTATTCCCGCGGCAAATGACAGATCTGAATTGCTGTCCCGTTTTCCATAACAGAAAAGCCATGCTTTTGATAAAATGGGACATTATTCTTATCCTCCGGCATTCCTTCGATGTATAAAAAGTTTTTATACTTCTCTTTTATGTATTCGATCATGCTGCCTGCAATTCCGTGTCCCTGATATTCCGGGTGCACCAGTACATAATGTACCTGCGCCAGCATTTGCGTATCATCCAAAACTCTGGTGAGACCCACCAGTCTCTGACCATCCCACACGGTAAGGACTGTGGATGAATTCATAAGGGCCTTATACAGCCGTTCCGGATATTTTCCGGAAATCCAGTGAACAGACAGGAATAGCTCTTCTACCTGATCCTGCGTAAAAATTTTTTCTTCTGTATATCGAAGCATTCTTTTCTCCTATCTGCGGTGATCGCATTTCTGACACTGTGCCATCCGGTTCTCGCTGTCTTCTTTGTAAAAAATGTCAGACCACTGGCAGATGCTCTGCAGAATGGGAACGATGGAAAGTCCCTTTGCTGTCAGGGAATACTCCACGCGGGGCGGAATTTCATCATAGGATTTCCGATTGATGATTCCATCCTCCATCAGTTCCTTCAGCGTTGCCGCCAGCACCGCGTCCGTGATATTGTACATTTCCCGGCGCAGTTCACTGTAACGCAGCTTTTCATTGGCAGACAGCACGCAAATGATGCGGGACTTCCACTTTCCTCCGAAAATTGTCAGACCGTATTCCAAAGGACACCGGATATCGTCTTCCAGTTTTTTCTGATATTTTGCCATAAAAATACCCTCCGGATATTTCAGAACTGATTATAGCCGGAAGGTGATTCTTTTTGTAGCTGCTATGAAATTTATAAGCGGTTCTCACCAATGACTGAACACCCGGACGGAAGGTGCTCTCCAATCAGATCTCCTTCTTGTTATCCGCGCCCGGCGTTGTGACAATGACCCTGTCCGGAGTAATGACCAGCGCACCCTTTGCAGTAGCAGCGCCATTGAACATTTTCTCAACCATCGCCTTGAAGGTGTCGACCAGCGCACCCTCGGTCAGGTACTCGGCAGTTCCCTTGATCTGATATCCTTCAAGATTCTGTGCATCATATACGGAAACCGCGATCCTGCCATGATTCTCACGAAGATTGTTCAATGTAGTATCGAGAAAAACATCTCCTACAACTAATTTCCCATCCTCCGTGACATCTTTAAAAGCAACCGGCACAACATTCGGCTCTCCGTCTGCACATGTCGCAAGATCCCACATTCCGTTCTTCAGTAATCTGACTACAGATTCATTCAACATTGCTTTGCCTCCATTCTTTCCGGAAAATCCGTTCGATGCTGTCATGTTAACGAATCTGCTTCTGCCTTTACAGATATTAGTAAATTTATGAGCCGCTATTAAATTTCATAGTGTGCATCTATAGATTTATTGTCATCAATTGCGGTTTGTATCTCTGCTCACGATTCCCCACGCCATCGGAAAGTCAGAGGCGGGA
>CALEFO010000149.1 GCA_937877165.1 uncultured Lachnospiraceae bacterium
AGGCGACCTCGGATATCGAGTATACCTTCCCCTTTGGCGACTGGGGCGAGCTGTGGGGCATTGCGGACCGCACGGATTATGATCTGTCCCAGCATCAGAAGGTCTCTGGCGAGGATCTTACGTACTTTGATGAGGAGAGCGGGGAACGCTATATTCCGTATGTCATTGAGCCGTCTCTTGGTTGCGACCGCGTGACACTGGCCTTCATCTGCGAGGCCTATGATGAGGAGGAGCTTCCGGATGGAACCATCCGTAATGTCATGCACTTCCATCCGGCCCTTGCACCGGTCAAGATTGCGGTGCTTCCTCTGTCGAAGAAGCTCTCCGAGCCTGCACAGAAGGTCTATGCAGAGCTCTCGAAACGCTACAACTGCGATTTTGACGACCGCGGAGCCATTGGCAAGAGATACCGCCGCGAGGACGAGATCGGAACGCCGTACTGCATCTGCTACGACTTCGATTCCGAGAACGACCAGGCTGTCACGATCCGTGACCGTGATACCATGGAGCAGGTTCGTGTGCCGATCGCTGAGCTGAAGAACTGGTTCGACGAAAAATTTGATTTTTAACAAGGTCAGCACATGACAATTTCAGAGCAAATGAGCCACTTGTGAGCTCATTTGCGAATGAAATTGTCATGCGGCCAAAGCACGAAGTGCTTCTGGCCGGCCAAATCGAGAATTTTGAAAAAATAGGAAAGGAAATACAAGAATGCAGTACAGAGGAGTCAATGAGCTGCGTGAGCTGTTCCTCTCTTTCTTTGAGGAGAAGGGGTGTCTGAGACTGAACAGCTTTTCGCTGGTTCCGCACAATGATACATCGCTCCTGATCATCAATTCCGGCATGGCGCCGATGAAGCCCTGGTTTACCGGGCAGGAGATCCCTCCGAGAAGAAGGGTAACCACCTGCCAGAAATGCATCCGCACCGGAGATCTGGAGAACGTCGGCAAGACCGCGCGTCACGGAACCTATTTTGAAATGCTGGGAAACTTCTCCTTTGGTGATTATTTCAAGAAGGAAGCAATTCCGTGGGCATGGGAGTTTCTGACGGAGCGTGTCGGCCTGGATCCGGACCGTCTGTATCCTTCTGTGTATGTGGACGATGAGGAGGCCTATAACATTTGGCTGAACGATATGCACATCCCGGCGGATCACATCTACAAGTTCGGCAAGGAGGACAATTTCTGGGAGCACGGCTCCGGCCCCTGCGGCCCCTGCTCCGAGATTTACTATGACCGCGGCGAGAAATATGGAAACGGACCGGAGGATGTCATGGGCGGCGAGGGCGACCGCTTCATGGAGGTCTGGAACATCGTATTTTCCCAGTTCAACAATGACGGCCACGGCAATTACAGCGACCTGGTTCAGAAGAACATCGATACCGGCATGGGCCTGGAGCGTCTGGCGGTTGCCGTACAGGATGTGGGTTCCATCTTCGATGTGGACACGCTCAAATCCCTGCGCGATCTGATCTGCAAGCTGGCCGGCGGCGTGGAATATGAAAAGCCCGGTACCTATGACACGGATGTTTCTGTCCGAATCTGCACCGATCATGCCCGTGCGATGACCTTCATGATTTCGGACGGTATTATGCCTTCCAACAACGGAAGAGGCTATGTCCTTCGCCGGATTATCCGCCGCGCGGTGCGTCACGGACGCAAGCTCGGCATTGAGGGCTCGTTCCTTCCGACACTGGCAGAGAATGTCATTGAGACCTCGAAGGACGGCTACCCGGAGCTGGAGGAGAAGAGAGACTTCATCCTTAACGTGGTCCGCGCCGAGGAGGAGAAATTCGAAAAGACCTATGAGCAGGGAATGGAAATTCTGGCTCAGATGGAAAATACTCTGGAGAAGGCAGGCAAAAGGCAGCTCTCTGGGGAAGACGCGTTCAAGCTCTATGATACCTATGGCTTCCCTCTCGACAACACGAAGGAAATCCTGGAGGAGAAGGGCTTCACCGTGGACGAAGACGGCTTCAATGCTGCGATGAAGAAGCAAAGAGATCAGGCCCGTTCGGATAGAGAGCGCTCCGGCAAGGCAGCAACCTACATGGGAGCGGCGGCAACGGTTTATGAGGAGATGGATCCCTCCGTGACATCCTCCTTTGTCGGATATGACAAGCTGACAGCAGAGTCGGAGATTGTTGCCATGGCAGCTCTTCCGTCTCTTGCAGCAGAAAAAGGAACTACTTCCGCGCAGGAAGCGGCCGGCGCAGGTGAGTCCGAGGAAGAGGACAGCGTGGTGACAGCTCTTTCGGATGGACAGTACGGTGCGATCATCACGAAGGAAACGCCGTTCTATGGTACGATGGGCGGCCAGGTCGGCGACAAGGGTTTGATTGTCCTTACGACCTCTTATTCTGAGGCAGGCGGCATCAAAGCGTCCTCTGAGGAGATGGCGAAGGAGGCTGCACTTGGAAAAGGCTCGGTTATCTTTGCCGTAGAGGCTACGGAGCATGTTGCGGGCGGCAAGATTGCTCACATCGGACATGTGGTTTCCGGTATGTTCAAGCAGGGCGATCAGGTGACTCTCCAGGTGGATGAGAAGAACCGGATGGCCACCTGCCGCAATCACTCCGCAACGCACCTTCTGCAGAAGGCTCTGCGTGAGGTCCTCGGAACCCACGTCGAGCAGGCCGGCTCCTATCAGGATGCAGGCCGCACCCGTTTTGACTTCTCTCATTTCCAGGCAATGACCCGTGAGGAATTGAAGAGGGTCGAGGATCTTGTCAACGAGAAGATTGCAGAGAGTCTTCCGGTTGTGACAGAGGTGATGTCTCTGGAGGATGCGAAGAAGACCGGCGCCATGGCACTTTTCGGTGAGAAGTATGGCGATAGCGTGCGCGTCGTGAGGATGGGCGACTGGTCTGTTGAGCTGTGCGGCGGAACGCATGTCTCCAACACCATCCAGATCGGATCCTTCAAGATTCTCTCCGAGAACGGTGTCGCAGCCGGTGTCCGCAGAATTGAGGCTCTGACAGGCGATAATGTCCGGAAGTACTACGAGGGACTTGAGGAGGAGCTGAACCAGGCAGCAGAGCTTGTCAAGGCAACTCCCGCAACCCTTGCGGAGAGAATCCGCGCGCTCCAGAAGGAGCTTCGGGAGGTGAAGTCCGAAAACGAGTCCATGAAGGCAAAGGAAGCACAGGCTTCGCTTGGCAATGTTATGGATAACGTAAAGGAAATCAAGGGTGTTCCGTTCCTGGGGGCCCATGTTCCGGGAGTTGACATGAACGAGCTGCGCGGCCTCGGCGATGAGCTGAAGGAAAAGCTTCCAGGCGGCGTTGTGGTTTTGATTTCCGATAAGGACGGCAAGGTCAGCCTGGTTGCCATGGCTTCCGACGAGGCAATGGCAAAGGGCGCACATGCAGGAAATCTTGTCAAGGGCATCGCGAAGGAAGTCGGCGGTGGCGGCGGCGGACGCCCGAACATGGCGCAGGCAGGCGGAAAGAACCCGGCAGGAATCGGGAAGGCCCTGGAAGAGGCCGCCAAGGTTCTGGAAAGCCAGCTTTGAAAATTCTCTTTACAAAAGAGATGTGCTTGCGTATAA
Source organism: uncultured Lachnospiraceae bacterium (assembly GCA_937877165.1). Lineage (GTDB taxonomy): Bacteria > Bacillota > Clostridia > Lachnospirales > Lachnospiraceae > CAG-791. The sequence continues at coordinate 3,550 of CALEFO010000149.1, forward strand.
TCTAAGTCGTGTCTTTTTGAGAGATTCATAAAACACAGAAAAACCCATCAGCCAGTTGCAGGTTTCATGGTTTCTGAGTGAAACAGTGAAGATCTGACAATCTGAAAGGGACTGAAGGGAGGGTAGAAGAAATGTCTAGCGTTATCGTAAAAGAGAATGAGACCTTGGACAGCGCTCTGCGTCGTTTCAAGAGAAGTTGCGCAAAGGCGGGCATCCAGCAGGAAATCCGTAAGAGAGAGCACTACGAGAAGCCCAGCGTAAAGCGCAAGAAGAAGTCCGAAGCTGCAAGAAAGAGAAAGTACAACTGATCGGGAATCCTTGGATTTCAGAGAGGCTGTATCCGTAATCAGGACAGCAGTGCCCCTGACACAGTATGTGTCAGGGGCTTTTTTGACGGGAAGATAATTGGACTTGGGGAGAATTTCCTGCGCGGAGCTGCACCGCAGTGTTTTGCAGCGGTTATCCGATGGTCCGAGGGGTTCCTGGTGGCGGCAAAAGACGCGATATGATACACTATATTAGCCTGTTTATGACTGAGAGGAAGAAACTGCGAGGAATACACATGAAGAGAACAAGTGCAGTACTGGCTGGGATTTCAGGGGCGTTTCTTGCGGCGGGTTTTGCGATATCCTGGCGGGACGGACACCGTTTTGTTATTCGCAGATATCGGGTTTTCTCTCCGAAGATCCGGAAGAAGACAACACTTGTGTTCCTCACGGATCTGCACAGTCAGACCTATGGGAAAAGAAATGATCCGGAAGGGCCGAATGGCCCCATTCTTCGCGCGGTGCGCCGCATCAGGCCGGATGCTGTTGTGATCGGCGGAGATATGATTGTAGCGAAGGATGCTTCCTTTGACCGTCCGGGCTGGATGGAGGTTCCGCTGGATCTTGCAGGAGTTCTTGCAGAGGAATTTCCGGTCTATCTTGCGGAGGGAAATCATGAGGCACAGCTAGCTTGCGCGCGGCATGAAGGGAGGTACCTTCGGCAGTATCTGGAATATGGCAGGGCGATGGATCATCTCGGTGTTCACCGCCTGCACAATCAATATACGGATCTTTCAATCAAAGAGGAAGGAAAAGCACCGCCTTGGAGAGCTCCGAAGAATTCCTGCGGAATCCATGAGAAGCAATCTGCAGAAGCGGGAGCGGAAGAACGCGCAGATACCGGAATCCGTTTGTACGGACTGGATCTTAATTGTGAAGCATATCGGAAATTCTGGCCGTACCGCCTTTGCAGGGAACAGGTGGAAGAAAAGATCGGGAAACCGGATCCAGACAGATTCTGTGTCGTGCTGGCTCACAATCCGAAGTTTTTTCCGGTATATGCAGAATGGGGAGCAGACCTTGTGCTGTCCGGTCATATTCACGGCGGGATTGTGCGGCTTGGACCGAACGGGCCGGGGCTTCTTTCCCCAGACTGGCACTTCTTCCCGGAATACACAGGGGGAGAGTACCGGGCGGGGAAGGAGGACGGAACGGAGGCTTCCATGGTTCTTAGCTGTGGAACCGGAACGCATTCCCTGCATCTTCGCTTTATGAATCCGGGAGAAATTGCGGTGGTAGAACTTGACGGATGTGATTGACGCATTTTTTGAAAGAGAGCATGGAACTGGAATTTAAGCTGGAGAAGTTTGAAGGTCCGCTGGATCTTCTGCTTCATCTGATTGACAAGAATAAAGTGGATATCTACGATATCCCCATCGCGGAGATCACGGATCAGTACATGGAGTACGTCCGGCAGATGGAAGAGGAGGACATGGACATCATGAGCGAGTTTCTCGTGATGGCGGCGACACTCCTGGATATCAAGTGCCGGATGCTTCTTCCAAAGGAAGCAGATGAGGAAGGTGAGGAGGAAGACCCAAGAGCGGAACTGGTGCAGAAGCTTTTGGAGTACAAGATGTACAAGTACATGTCCGCGGAGCTGCGTGATATGTCCGAAAACGCGGAGCAGACTCTGTACCGGAAGAAGAATCTTCCCAAGGAGGTTCGAAGCTATGTTCCTCCGGTGAATTATGAGGAGCTGATCGGGGATACGACCCTGGCGAAGCTGAATGATATTTTTCAGGATATCCTGAAGCGTCAGAAATACCGCGTGGATCCTGTTCGTTCCCAGTTCGGACGGATTGAGAAGGAAGAGGTTGACCTGACAGCCAAGGAGCTGTATATCAAGGCGTATCTGAACACGCACCGCGATACGGATTTCCGGACGCTCCTCGAGGAGCAGGGGTCCCGGGACGAGGTGATCGTCACCTTTCTGGTGGTGCTGGAGCTGATGAAGACCGGGAATATTGAGATTGAGCAGGAGAAGCTGTTCGGCAATATTTCCATTCACGTGACAAAGGATATTTCGGCAGACTCCGAGCTGACCGGGGAATTCTCATAAAAGAAGGAAGGACAGCCGCTTTTTTGGGGAAGGAACAGAAAAGACCAGGCAGAGGACGGGTTGAATGGAAGAAGAAATCAGAGGAGAGCTTACGGAAGAAGCTGTGCCGGATTCCGGGGCGGCAGAAGAGAAGGAAGCGGAGGGCAGCCAGACGGACGAGAAGCTGATGGCGGCCATTGAGGCTATTCTTTTTACAATGGGGGAGTCGGTAGAGATCAGCGCCATCGCAAAGGCGCTTGACGTCAGCGCTGCTAGAGTGCGCAAACTGATTGGCAAATTGAAGAAGCGCTGCGATGCACCCTCACGTGGAATCATGATCCAGCAGTTTGATGACGCGGTGCAGATGTCGACGAAGCCGGAGCAGTATGAGAATCTGATCCGGATCGCGAAGGTTCCGAAGAAAATGACGCTGTCCGATTCTGTCATCGAGACGCTCTCCATTATTGCATATAAGCAGCCGATCACGAAGGTGGAGGTGGAGGGAATCCGGGGTGTTTCCTGCGATTACGCAATCAATAAGCTCCTGGAGTACGATCTGATCAAGGAGCTCGGGAGAAAGGACGCTCCGGGGCGTCCGATTCTGTTCGGAACGACGGAGCAGTTCCTTCGCTCCTTCGGAGTGAAAAATCTGGCGGAGCTGCCGTCGGTCAATACAGTGCAGGTGGAGGAATTCAAGGAAGAGGCGGAGGCCGAAGTGGATGACCGTCTGGGGATCTGATCCGTTTTGGAATTCCCTTCGGATCCTCCCTGCAGAACCGCCCTTATGGGAATGGCAGGAAAAGCTGCCGGAACATGAACCTGATGTTGTTCAGGAAAGTGCTCCGACAGCTCTTTTTTTGCAAAGGGTTCGTCAAATTTTTCACATTTGCTGTTCGTTTTTGCAAATCCTTATGTTACAATACCAACTAGCG
>CALEFO010000150.1 GCA_937877165.1 uncultured Lachnospiraceae bacterium
TTTTCAATGCCCTGCATCTGACACCGCTTTCGAAGGTGAAGGTGGTGATTCTGGGACAGGATCCGTATCATGAGCCAAAGCAGGCACATGGTTTGTGCTTTTCGGTGCTTCCGCAGCAGAAGAATATCCCTCCTTCGCTGATCAATATTTATCGGGAGCTTCACGACGATGTCGGCTGCCACATGCCGGACAACGGATATCTGGTTCATTGGGCGGATCAGGGTGTCCTTATGCTGAACACGGTTCTCACTGTGCGGGCCCACGCGGCAAATTCCCATCACGGGAAGGGCTGGGAGCAGTTCACGGATGCGATCCTGAAGGCGGTAAACGAACAGGATCGGCCGATCGTCTACATGCTGTGGGGATCTCAGGCGCAGGCAAAGATCCCGATGCTGACGAATCCGAAGCACCTGATTCTGACTGCTCCGCACCCGAGTCCCTTGTCTGCCTACCGCGGATTTTTCGGCTGCCGGCATTTCTCCAAATGCAATCAGTTTTTGGAGGAGCACGGAGAGACACCGATTGACTGGCAGATTCCGGACGTTGGAAATGAATGAGATTGGATGAGATTTCAAGAGGGAAAGGGAGAATATGAAAAAGACACCGTTTATTACCAAGGAGCAGGCACAGAAAATCACAGAGAATTATCCGACGCCGTTCCACATCTATGACGAGAAGGGGATCCGAAAGAACTGCCAGGCTGTGAAGGAGGCATTTGCGTGGAATCCCGGCTTTTGCGAGTATTTTGCCGTCAAGGCGACTCCGAATCCGTATTTGATGCAGATCATGCAGGACTATGGCTTTGGGTTTGACTGCTCCTCCGAGGCGGAGCTTGTCCTTTCGGATGCGGTCGGCGCAGCGGGGGACAAGATTATGTTTTCCTCGAATGAGACGCCGGATCAGGAGTACGTCCTTGCAAGAAAGCTGGGCGCAATCATCAATCTGGATGACATCACACACATCGCAACATTGGAAAGGCTATTTGGCGATACGTTTCCGGAGACAATGTGCTGCCGCTTCAATCCGGGCGGAATTTTCCAGATGAGCAATGGCATCATGGACAATCCCGGGGATTCCAAGTACGGCATGACGAAGGAGCAGCTTTTCGATGCATATGCGCAGCTGAAGGCTCACGGCGTGAAGCACTTCGGGATTCATGCATTCCTTGCCTCCAACACCGTTACCAATGAGTATTACCCGAAGCTTGCCGGAGAGCTGTTCAAGCTTGCCGCAGAGGCACATGAGAAGCTCGGCATTCATTTTGCGTTCATCAATCTGTCCGGCGGTGTCGGCGTCGCGTACCGGCCGGAGGAGACCCCCAATGATATCCGGAAGATCGGGGAGGGGGTTCATCAGGTTTATGATGAGATTCTGGTCCCCGCCGGAATGGGTGACTGTGCGATCTACACCGAAATGGGACGGTTTATGATGGCTCCGTATGGCGCGCTGGTGACGACGGCAATTCATGAAAAGCACATCTACAAGGAGTACATCGGCGTGGATGCCTGCGCAGCCAATCTGATGCGGCCCGCAATGTACGGCGCGTACCATCACATTACGGTGCTCGGCAAGGAAGAGGCGCCGCACGATCACACCTACGATGTGGTCGGCTCTCTCTGCGAGAACAACGATAAATTCGCAGTGGACCGGGAGCTTCCGAAAATTGACATGGGAGACATTCTGTACATCCATGACACCGGGGCGCACGGCTTCTCCATGGGCTATAACTACAACGGACGGCTCTGGAGTGCAGAGCTCCTTCTTCAGGAGGACGGATCGATCAAAGAAATCCGCCGCGCGGAGACGCTGAAGGATTATTTTTCAACTTTTGATCAGACAGAGTTTGCTTCTAAGCTCTGCAGGTGATATACTAAAACAGTTCGCTGTGTGTCCAGTGAACTGTAAGATGCCGGAGTGGCGGAATGGTAGACGCGACAGACTCAAAATCTGTTTTTCGCAAGAGAGTGAGGGTTCGAGTCCCTTCTCCGGCAGATGACGGGACCCGTGGTTCTCTGGAATGGAGAGCCCGGGTCTTTTTGTATAGAAATTTCGATTTTTCTGCATGTTCCGGGAATACTGATCTGAGACGGGACCGGAGCGTATATTTTCAGAAAAGAACGTCGGAGGTGGGGGAATCCATGGAACGGGCTGAGGCACAGATTATTTTCTTTGAAGAGAATCAGGATCCGCGGCAGATGGTGCTGGACGGCGAGGATGTGATCGGAGGCGGAGATCATGTGGAGCGGACGAGGGGGCGGCTGACGCTGGATTACCCGTTTCTTGCGAAGGAGCAGGGGCGTTTTTTCCGGGAGGATGGCCACTGGTTTTATGAAAATCAGGCGGAGAATGGCTTTACCTCTGCAGCGGGGACAATTCTTCGAAAGGGAGAGCGCCAGCAATTGAAGGATTTCAGTGTCATCCGCATTGCCGATGACAAGATGCTGACCATTCTTTTCCGGGAGAACGCGGCAGTTTCCGCGGAGTGGAAGAGCATCGGGCTCGACAGCTCTTCGGATCACAGGGTGAAGATCGTGGATGCTGCGGATGAGGGGAAGCCGGAGGAGGAACAGGACAGTCTGATCCTTTTCCTGGAGAATGGGCGCTGGAACATTCAGGAGTTTCATTCCAATCAGATTTATCTCAACGGAGAGCGGATCACGCAGCCGGTAAAGCTTCAGATTGACAGCATTCTGGCGGTCGGCGACACGCTGTTTTTCTTTGAGGGATCGCGCCTTATCTACAACGTTCCGGAGGCGGAGGCCGCGCCTCTGTCGATTTTCATTGACGAGCGGGCGGTGCATTCGCATTTTCGCAAGCACGTCCTTCTGAAGGATATTTATCTGGAAATCGAACCCGGCAATATGGTGCTGATTCTGGGAGGATCCGGTGCAGGGAAAACAACCTTCGTCAATGCCGTAACCGGCTATGAGAAGGCCAAGGCGCAGATCCGGAGCGGAAAGGTTGATTTCTATCGGGATTACAAGGATGTCAAGTATCAGATCGGATTCGTGCCGCAGGCGGATCTTCTGCGCGGAGAGGATACGGTAGCGGCAACTCTGATGAATGCGGCTCAGATGCGTCTCCCCTCCGGAGTGAGCGACAGCGAAAAGGAGAAGAGGGTCCGGGATACGCTTGCTCTGTTCGGATTGGAAGAGCTTGCGGGATTTCCTGTGTCCAAGCTCTCCGGCGGTCAGAGGAAGCGTCTTTCCATCTGCGTGGAGTACATTTCGGATCCGTCCCTGTTCATTCTGGATGAGCCGGATTCCGGACTGGACGGTGTCATGGCAAGGGAACTGATGGAGCGCCTCAAGACCATTTCACGCGAGGGCAAAATCGTCATGGTCATCACGCACCAGCCGGACCGCGCGGCCGATCTTTTCGACAAGGTGATTGTCCTTGCCAAGGGAGGAGAGCAAAGAGTCGGTCAGCTTGCCTTTTACGGAACCGTCCCGCAGTGCAGGACGTTTTTCGGTGTGAATACGATGGAGCAGGTCGTGAAATCGGTGAATGCGGTCTCCGAGGGAGGCCTCGGCGAGGCAGATTACTTCATTGCGAAATACCGGAAGCATTCGGAGGAGCAGGAAAGAGAGAAGGCGTGGGAGGAGCTTGAGAGAGTAAGCGACGAGAAGAATAAGGAAACGGATGACAAAAGTCCTTTCCCGCAGGAAAAGGCAGTAGAAGAGAAATCACGTTCTCGAAGAGATGAGAACAAAAAGGCAGAACAGACAGCTGCAAGGAACAGAAAAAGGGGCATTCATAAAAAAGAGAACCATGCCGGAACCGGTGATTACGTGCACACCGGCCGTTTTGGACAGGTTGGGATTTATCTGGGAAAGCTGTTCCGCCTGTTTTTCTATGAAAAGAACTGGAAGGTACTCCTTATGTCGGCTCTGATTGCCTTTCTTGTCAGCAAGGTGGTTGGACTGAACATGTTCAAGTCGATGGAAGGAGCGAAGATCGGTGCATTGGCGTTTGCATGTGTGTGCATCTGGAACGGATTCTTCAATTCCATCCAGATGGTCTGCAAGGAGCGCGACATTCTGAAAAGAGAGCACCGTGCAGGACTTCATATCTCGTCCTATATGACGGCACAGGTCCTGTTTCAGGCAGTTATCTGTGCCCTTCAGGCTGCCATTGCCATGCTGATCTATCATTCGCAGGGACTTGTCTTTCCAAAGCAGGGCGTCCTCATTCGCAGCTCTTCGATGCTGGACATTGCGGTCACGCTGTTTCTGATTACGTTTTCTGCGGATATGCTGGCCCTCATGGTGTCGTGTCTTGTCCGCACCACCACGGCGGCGATGACGATTGTCCCTTTCCTTCTGATGATTCAGATGCTGTTTGCAGGGGTTGCGTTTCCACTGCATGGCAGGATCGCGAAGCTTGCGGACATTACAATTGCAAAGTGGGGCATTCGCGCCATCTGTGCACAGGCTGATTTCAATGCGCTTCCTTCCAATTCTGCATGGAATCAGTTCGTAAAGCTTGCCAATCAGAGCGCGGATGGAAAGGCACTTGTTACATGGATGAGGGCCGAAGGACTCTCGGAGCAGTTCCGCTATCAGGCGGCAGCCTCTTTGATGGAGCCTGCCTATGAGGCAAGCGCGTCCAATGTTCTTCTGTGCTGGGGAATCATGCTTCTGTTTGCAGCACTGTACATTGCGGTCGGAGTACTGGCGCTCGAATTCATCGACCATGACCGGAGATAGGAAAGATCCTTTTCTTACGGGTTCTTTTGCGGAGAGTAGGCAATCCGCACATTGATGTCCTGGTTGTAGTTGCCGAAGGCCTTGCCGAAGATCGTGAGGCCGCCGACGTGCACCGCGGTATCCGGGACGCTCAGGCGAAGCCTCAGGGAGCTTTTTCCGGTCAGATGGAACGAGTCGATGGTGATGTCTGATTTGCGGTCACCGTCAATGAAGGTTCCCTTCTTGTTGATCTGCAGCATTTTTAACAGGCCGTACTGATTCCAGCAGGGAAACCACCAGTCCGGAGTCAGAAGCCCACGCACTTCCCCGAAATCTCCAGGAGAGGTCCACTGGGCGACATCGACACCATTCAGAGAAAAGGTGATATCAGAAGGCCAGTTTTCATTGATTCCCGGGGCCTCAGAAGAGAGCTCCATGGAGACACAGAGTTCATCAATCTTCTGATCGTAGGGGATGAAGTTGGGAATGACATACTCGACATATCCCTTCGTGAACCATAGAATGTCCGCCGTGTAACGGTCATTGTGAAAGAAATAACGGCGGTCATCCACTTCCCCGATCAGATGCTTTTCAGAGGCAAGACCGCAGGTGGGATAGACGTCACAGTCGCAGTAATGGCCGACCGGGATGGAGGTATTGTATACATTCTGAGCCGGGACA
>CALEFO010000151.1 GCA_937877165.1 uncultured Lachnospiraceae bacterium
GTTTTGGCGGCATCATAGTCGATGATCTTTACAATTCCGTCATCCGTCACCATGATGTTGGCCGGCTTTAAATCCCGGTGAATGATCTGCGGCCGGGCGCTGTGAAGGAACATCAGTCCGTCGCAGATCTGACGGACACGGACACTGGAAAAGGAAATTACAGAAATTGACTGCCGGGAATCGCTGGACCGTTTTCTCGAAAAAACAGCTTCCGCCAAGGCCTGTCCGTCTTTTCTTGCTTATTTCCGCTCCCTGGACAAGGTAAAGGCGGTCCCGGATGCCGTTCTTCAGAAGAAAAGCGACATCGAACGGGCCTATTTCTATCACCTGATGAGCGGTGCGAAGGTGCCTGGAAGGGACAAGATTTTCCGCCTGTGCTTGCCGCCGGGCTTGATGACACCGAATGCCGGAGGGCACTGGAAGCGGCGGGCCAGCCGGTCTTCTACGCAAAAAACCGGAGAGACACCGTCATCCGTTTTGCCATCCGGCAGCATCTCTCCGTTCAGGACACCAATCTTCTTCTGGCCGAGTACCATCTGGACGCTCTTGGCTGAGAGCCGCCTTCCTCTTCGTCAGGCCTCCTGGGCTTTCTGCCTCTTCCTGCGGTCATCCAGATTGATCTCCGGCATCAGCTCCGTATTGATGATATTCAGCATTTCCTCCAGGGTCTTCAGCTGTTCACTGCTAAAGCGCTTCTCGCAGCGGTCCACCACGGTCTGCAGGTAGCTTAAGTTGATGCGGTTGTAATCCATGAATTTCTGCGTCGGCTTCAGGTGATACGTCCGCTTGTCCTCTTCCGACTGGATTTTCTCCACATATCCCTTGCGGACCAGGCTGTTGATCCGGACCGCGGCATTGGGACTGGAGATTCCCATCATTTCAGCAAATTCCGAGACCGTCGGCTCCTTCATTTCGTTGATGACTTCCATGCTGAAGGCTTCCACGGTCGTCAGCGTGGCCTCCCGATGATCGAAGCGCGACATTACCTGCATGTAAAAATGCAGACGCAGTCCACTGTATACTTTATTCAGGGCGTCTGTAAGCATATGTTTCCTTTCCGGCCGCAGCCTGTTCTCTATTATATGCTACCGCCCCGATTTCCTGCAATCGGTCATTCTTCCACGGGCAGCCTTTGCCGGCATCCTGCAGCAACCGTTCATCGGGCACTCTCCCGCAGATGCAGTCATTGTCCTGCAGACACGGCCATGGCCCCGCGTGCGGTCAGCCGCCGACTGCAAAAAGAAGCTGTGCGTCACAGACTTTCTTTCCGTCCACCGTGGCAACCGCCTTTCCAATTCCGACCGGTCCCTTCCGTTCGATGATCTCGCAGGAGAGCTCCACTACGTCGCCCGGAATCACCTGTTTCCGAAATCTTGCCTTCTGCACGCCCCCGAAAAGAGGAATTTTCCCCTTGTATTCCGGAAGGTCCAAAAGCGCGACCGCGCCCGTCTGGGCCAGCGCCTCCAGAAGAAGGACGCCGGGAAGCACCGGATGTTCCGGGAAATGTCCCTGAAACCAGGGAGCCTGCATGCTCACGCACATTCTCCCGCGGGCCCACTCTCCCGGCTCATAATCCTCGATGCGGTCCACCAGCGCAAACGGATAGCGGTGCGGCAGGATCTGCGCAATCTCGCTGGCCGTCAGCGTGCGCGGCTTCCGCTCTGTTTCCTTCTCTTCCATTTTCTTCTCCCTCATGTCCATTCCTATATCTCACTGAGGCTGCCGGTGCCGCAGCACCGATGCTGCTGTCTGCAAGTGACATATCAATGTCACTCTCAAAACTTCCGGAAAATCAGGCAGGCGTTGTGTCCGCCAAAGCCCAGTCCGTTGGAAAGAGCGCAGTGCAGCTCTGTTTCGTATCCTTTTCCCGGTACGTAATTCAGGTCGCACTCTGGGTCCTTTTTCCGAAGGCCAACCGTCGGGGGAACAAAGCCTTCCTCCAGTGCCTTGATGCAGAACACTGCTTCCACGCCGCCTGCGCCGCCGAGGAGATGC
>CALEFO010000152.1 GCA_937877165.1 uncultured Lachnospiraceae bacterium
AACGGGCTGATCCGGACCAGGCGGTGTACGCCGTGCTCCGAGCGAAGGAAGCCGTAAGCATTGGTTCCGCTGACCTGGAAGTCCACGGACTTGATGCCGGCCTCATCGCCGTCCACGAGGTTCATGACATCCACGGTAAAGCCCTTCTTATCCGCCCATCTGGAGTACATGCGGAACAGCATGGAGCACCAGTCACAGGACTCGGTTCCGCCAGCGCCTGCATTCAGTGAGACAATCGCATTGTTCTCGTCATAGGCACCGGTCAGAAGCGTGGACAGGCGAATGTCCTCCAGATGATTTTCAAAATCATCCAGCTCACTGCGCACATCCTCTACTGCCGATGCATCGCCGTCCTCATTGGCCATCTCGATCAGGTCCAGAATGTCCTGATACTGACGGCCCAGATTCTCGGCTTCGTCTACCGTTCGCTGCAGATCCTTCAGATTCTTCATCTTGGCATTCGCCTTGTCGGCATCGCTCCAGAAATCCGGTGCCTCCATTTCACGGGAGAGCTCTTCGATTCTCTGCTTCTTGAACGGAATGTTCAGAGAATCAATTCCCTCCTTCAGGGCATCCTGCTGGTTCTGCAGTTCGATTTTCATCTGGTCAAGTTCAACCATAGGTACCTTTCCTGCCGCAGACATCTGCGGTCTTCTCACTTTATACCAGTCCCTTGCCGCAGCAGTTCTTGTACTTCTTGCCGCTTCCGCAGGGGCAGGGATCATTGGGATAGATTTTCTTTTCCTGACGCTTCACCGGCTCGCGGACTCCGCTCTCGTCGTCCTTGTTCGTGCCGGTTACCTTTGCAACCTGCTCGCGCTCCACCTTCTGCTCCACACGGATGCGGAACAGCGTGCGGACGGTGTCCTCCATAATGCCCTGGCTCATTTCATTGAACATGTCATAGCCGGCCATCTTATACTCCACCAGCGGATCTCTCTGGCCGTACGCCTGAAGGCCGATGCTCTGGCGCAGCTGCTCCATGTCATCGATGTGGTTCATCCAGCGGGAATCAACGGAACGAAGCAGAACGACGCGTTCCACCTCACGAATGGCTTCCGGCTCCGGGAACTCCGCTTCCTTCGCCTCATAGAGCTTCACCGCTTCCTCCTTGAGCTGCTGCTTCAGGCCGTCCGCAGACAGATCCGTGATGCGGCCTCTCGTAATCTTCTCAAGAGGAATGATGGGAAGCAGGATGTCATTGAGCTCTGTCAGATCCCAGCTGTCCGGATCCGCATTCTCGCCGATCACCATATCCACGGAACGCTCCACAATGCTGGTGATCATCTTGTAGATGGAATCCCGCATGCTCTTTCCGTCCAGAACCTCGCGGCGCTCGCCGTAGATAATCTCACGCTGCTCGTTCATGACCTGATCGTAATCGAGCAGATTCTTGCGGATGCCGAAGTTGTTGGTCTCGATCTTCTTCTGCGCGTTCTCCACGGCCTTGGACAGCGACTTGTGAGAGATCTCCTGTCCCTCCGGTACACCCAGAGCCTCGAACATCTTAATCATCCGTTCTGAGCCGAACAGACGCATCAGATCATCCTCCAGGGAAATATAGAAGCGGGATTCACCCGGATCTCCCTGTCTGCCGGAACGTCCGCGCAGCTGGTTGTCGATTCGTCTGGACTCGTGGCGCTCCGTGCCGATCACCTTCAGGCCGCCTGCTGCCTTCGCCTCATCGTCCAGCTTGATATCCGTGCCTCGGCCTGCCATGTTCGTCGCGATGGTAACTGCGCCGTGCTGGCCTGCCTGTGCAACGATCTGTGCCTCCAGCTCGTGATTCTTCGCGTTCAACACGTTGTGCGGAATGCCTTCCTTTCTCAGCATCCGGGAGAGCATCTCCGAGGTCTCAATCGTAATGGTACCGACCAGAACCGGCTGTTTTCTCGAATAAGCCTCCTTGACAGCCTCTACAACCGCGTGGAATTTCTCACGCTTCGTCTTGTAGACCGCATCGTTCCTGTCAATACGCTGCACCGGACGGTTTGTCGGGATGACAATGACATCCATGCCGTAGATTTCACGGAACTCCTGCTCCTCCGTCAGCGCCGTACCGGTCATGCCGCATTTTTTGTCGAACTTGTTGAAGAAATTCTGGAACGTAATGGTCGCCAGGGTCTTCGACTCGCGCTTGACCTTGACGTGCTCCTTCGCCTCGATGGCCTGATGCAGTCCGTCGGAATAGCGGCGGCCCGGCATCACTCGGCCCGTGAACTCATCAACAATCATGACCTCATCGTCCTTGACGATATAGTCGTGATCCTTCTGCATCAGGTTGTTGGCACGAAGCGCCAGAATGATGCAGTGCTGAATCTCCAGGTTCTCCGGATCTGCCAGATTCTTCAGATGGAAGAATTTCTCGGTCTTCGCGATGCCCTGTGCGGTCAGATTGACAATCTTGTCCTTCTCATTGACAACGAAATCTCCGGTCTCCTCCTGCTCAATGCCCATGATGGCATCAATCTTGGAGAGGTCCTCCACATCCTCGCCGCGCGTCATCTGCTTCGCAAGAATGTCACAGGCCTCATAGATCTTGGTGGACTTGTCACTCTGTCCGGAAATGATAAGAGGCGTTCTCGCCTCATCGATCAGGATGGAGTCCACCTCATCGATGATGGCGTAGTGAAGGCCGCGCAGCACGAGCTGATTCTTGTAAATCGCCATGTTGTCACGCAGGTAATCAAAGCCCAGCTCATTGTTCGTCACATAGGTGATGTCGCAGTTATAGGCCTTCTGCCGCTCTTCCGAGCTCATACCGTTCAGCACTACGCCGACGGTCAGTCCCATGAATGTATAAACCTGGCCCATCCACTCCGCGTCACGCTTCGCCAGGTAATCATTGACGGTAACCACGTGGACGCCCTTGCCCTCCAGGGCATTCAAATAGACGGGAAGCGTTCCCACCAGTGTCTTTCCTTCACCGGTCTTCATCTCTGCGATTCGTCCCTGGTGAAGAACGACACCGCCGATCAGCTGAACACGGAAGGGCTCCATGTTCAGTGCTCTCTTTGCACCCTCACGGACTGCAGCGAAGGCCTCCGGAAGAATGTCATCCAGAGTCTCGCCCTCACCCAGGCGCTTTCGAAACTCCACCGTCTTCCCGCGCAGCTCCTCATCGGAGAGAGCCTGCATCTGCGGCCGAAGACTCTCGATCTTCTTGATGGTGGGCTCGATCCGCCGCAGTTCACGCTCGCTGTGCGTTCCGAAAATCTTATCGGTAATTTTTGCCATAAACTTTTATACCCCGCTGAGGCAAAATCCGCGAAAGCGGTTTTGCCGAATGCGGCAGCCGGTGCGCCGGCACCGATGCTGCAGTAATTTAATACTCCTTGGCCTCTTCCTCGCCGTTCATGACGCGGAGTGCGCCCTGTGCCAGCGCGAGCAGCTCATCCTCGCCGGGATAAAGCTTCACCGGAGCAATGAAGGACACTCTCTCACGAATCAGTCTGGTGATTTCCTTGTCGTAGGCAATGCCGCCGGTCATGATGATGGCATCCACCCTGCCCTTCAGAACCGCTGCCATGGCACCGATGTTCTTAGACATCTGATAAACAAATGCGTCGCGGACAAGCTTTGCCTCCTCGTCGCCTTCCTGAACCTTCTTCTCCACCTCGCGGGCATCGTTGGTTCCAAGATATGCGTTGAAGCCGCCATTTCCGACAATCTTTCTGCGCATTTCCTTCTCCGTCAGGCCGCTCTCATAGCACATCTTGATCAGAGCGCCGGACGGAACCCCGCCTGCGCGCTCCGGGGAGAAGGCTCCATCGCCGTCCAGTGCGTTGAAAACGTCAATGACACGGCCGTTCTGATGTGCGCCGACCGAAACACCGCCGCCCATGTGAACGACGATCAGGTTCAGATCGGTGTACTTCTTCCCGACTTCCTTGGCATAGCGTCTTGCCATCGCCTTCTGGTTCAGCGCATGGAAGATGGAAACACGGCTGATTTCCGGAACACCGGAAATTCTCGCCACCGGCTCCAGCTCATCGACAACGACAGGGTCCACGATGTAGGAGGGAACGCCCAGCGCGTCACCGATCTCGCGTGCCAGAATACCGCCGAGGTTGGAGGCATGCTCCCCCTGCGGCGGATTCTTCAGGTCAGCCAGCAGTGCGTCGCTGACTGCATAGGTGCCTCCCGGAATGGGCTTTAACAGGCCACCGCGGCCAACGATCACCTGAAAGCTCTTCGGATCAATCTTCTCTTCCTTCAGTGCGTCCAGGATGATCTGCTTGCGGAAATCCTTCTGTGCGTAAATGGACGGGAACTGTGCGATTTCCTCCGTCGTGTGGCGGAGCGTCTTGTCCAGAATCTGTGTCTCATCATCGAAAACACCGATTTTGGTCGAGGTAGAACCCGGATTAATGATCAAGCTTCTGATTGCCATAATCTTCTCCTTCCTTGATAAGGACCGCTTTCCTTAAAATCCTTCGCCGAGGTGGTGGGCCACAACGGCTGCAACCGCGATCGAATTGACCTTCGTCTCCTTGGAATCCGAGCGGGAGGTCAGGATCGCCGGAGCCTTCGTGCCCATCAGGATGCAGGCATTCTTGAACGGAATGGTATGAACAATGGTCTTGTAAACGAGGTTTCCTGCGTGGATGTCCGGGAAAAGAAGGACATCGGCATCGCCGACAATCTTGCGGTTCTCTGCGCCTGCCTTGTGCTTCGCCGCTTCCGGATCGATGGCAAGGTCCATGGACAGAGGTCCGTCAACGATGCAGTTCTTAATCCGGCCTTCCTCATTCCACCTGGTCAGCTGGGCTGCCTCAACGGTAACAGGCATCTTCGGATTGACGACTTCAACCGCTGCAAGAGGTGCGACCTTCGGATTGTATACGCCGCAGGCATTGCAGACCTTCACTACATAATTGATGATCTGCTCCTTGTCCTCCAGCGTCGGATAAGGACAGAAGGCAACATCGGTCAAAAACAGAAGACGCTTGATGCCCGGAATTTCAAAAACGCAGACATGGCTGAGCATCTTGCCGGTGCGAAGGCCGACCTCCTTGTTCAGGACGCTGCGAAGGAAGGTTTTCGACTCCAGCGCTCCCTTCATATACATATCCGCTTCCTTGTCATGTACAAGCTTCACGGCGGTCAGGGCTGCCTGCTCCACATCGGGCTCGTTGATGATACGGATATTGTCCTTATCCAGATCCCAGCCGATCTGTCCTGCAATCTCACGAATCTTCGGCTCATCACCAACCAGAATCGGCTCTGCGATTCCTCTCTGCCTGGCCTCGTAGACCGCTTCCATCACCGGAAGGTCCTGCGCTGCTGCAACGGACAGCTTCTTGGTCGGGATCTCCTTCACCTGGGCCAGGATGTCTTCAAACGATGCGCTCATTTCATTACCTCCATCCATCTCACCTATATCGAAACCCGGATTTCTGCCTTCCGCAGACTTCTGCGGCCTTGTGCCTGTTCGCGCTGCCGCCTCCGGATTTCAGCACATAAAAAAATCGTGTCAGCATGCATAAGGTACACTTACCCTTTATACACACTGTCACGATTTTAACACACTAAGGAGCCGCATTCAATGTGTGGATCCTTACCGTTTCGACTTGTGTGGACCCTTACCGTTTTGACTTGTCGTAGGTTTCTCCCAGTGCCCGCGGTGCCTGATTGTGCTTGGAGAGGAAAATCAGAAGCAGGAGCGTCACCACATAGGGCAGGATCATGACCAGATCCGAGTATGCGCTCGGCATGCCGAGGATCTGCACCATCTGGTAGCCGAACGACCTTGCAAAACCGAAAATCAGGCAGGCGCCCAGTGACGGAAGCAGGTTCCAGTTTCCGAAGATGTAGCCGGCAATCGCAAGGTAGCCGTAGCCCATGTAGATATCGTTCGAGAACTTCGCGGAGATGGAATAGGCAAAGCACATACCCGCAAGGCCGGACAGTGCGCCGCTCACCATGACGGCAATGAACTGAATCTGTGCGACATTTCCGCCTGCTGCGTCCACGGCTGCCGGATTGTCTCCGCAGGCACGAAGCCGGAGCCCGAACGGGGTGCGGTAGAGCACATACCACGCAATGAATGCAATCACGATGATCAGGAATTCAAACGGATAAACATTCGTAAAGAAAGCGCCCAGAACCGGAATCTGAGAGATCCCAGGCACTGTAATTCTCTGGGATACCCCAAGCTCGAACTTGTCCGAAGCAGCTCCGAAGACATTCCGGTTGATCGTCTTCGTAAGGAACGAGGTCAACGCCATGGCAAGAATGTTGACCACGACACCGCTGATGACCTGATTGGCCTTGAACTTGATGCAAAGAGCCGCATGCAGCATGGAATACACGGCACCGCCAATCATGGCGAACAGCATCGCCATATAATAAGGGACCTGGGATGTTCCGCCCATGCTCTGAATCATGCAGTAGGCAACCAGTGCGCCGATGAAGGCACCCATGCCCTGCAGGCCCTCCAGCGCGAGGTTCGTGATGCCGGACCGCTCGGAATAAATGC
>CALEFO010000153.1 GCA_937877165.1 uncultured Lachnospiraceae bacterium
GATAGAGACTGTTTACAAGAAGGGAAAACCATGCTAGATTAAACTGTACCAATACACATAGTACAGTTATCGGAAGAGGTAACATTTTATGAACAGACACAGGTTTCTGATTTTCCCGCTGACACTTGCACTGGCTGGCTCCATGGGGCTTTCCGCCTGCCATAAGAATGACGGCGATGACATGCAAGTGGATGTCAGTTCTTCCATGGAGACCGCAGTGCGCACAGACATTGAGAATGTCTATACGGCGAAGGGCAAGATCATCAGCGGCCAGGAAAGCTCGATGAACGTCAAGGGAGCCGCTGGGGCCGACGCTGTGGTCATTGATCAGGTTTATGTGCAGGTGGGAGATCTCGTTAAGGCGGGCGATGTTCTCTATACCATCGACACGACCGATACGGAGCGGGATCTTGCGTTGAAGGAGCAGCAGCAGGCGATCTCCGATCAGCAGAATGCCATTGCGCAGAGCAACAACCAGCGCGCACTCTCCGACGCGCAGGCGGACTCAGGGGATCAGTATGTGACGGGAACCCGCGACCTGATGCGGGGAGCGGAGGACACGAACCAGGCCATTGATCAGCAGCTTCAGGATCAGCAGAAGCTTCAGAGCTACAAGGACGAAGAGACAAGAACCAAGGCAGCGCAGGATGCACTGCAGGCGCAGGTGGACTCGCTTCAGGCAGATTACGATGACAAGTATGCGCATTATCAGGATTTAAGCCGGCAGGCGGCAATGAAGTCCTCGGAGCTTGGTTCGGCTTCGTCCAATGCCGGAAGCACGCAGAGCACAAATGCGGGGAACACCGGAAGCACGCAGAACGGAAGCGCAGGAAGTACCGGCATTTCCCCGGAGGCGCAGAAGGAGCTGGACGATCTGAACCGTGAGGTGATGAAGGCACAGTGGTCCTCGGAGGATGCCAAGGATGCCCTCACCAAGGCGCAGACCGCGCTTTCGGATGCGAAGACGGCCTATGAGACGGCAAAGAGCAGCCGCGAGAGCTATGAGAGCACGGTGAAGGCGGACCAGAACTCCACGACGACCGATGTACGGGCCCTGGAGGATCAGGGAACCGCTGTGAACAAGAATAACCGGGCGGTGCTTTCAGCGGAACAGTCGGCCCGCAACGCCATTGCCTCTCAGAGCCTTTCTCACAAGTCGGATACCCTGACCAATGAGTCTGAGATTGCGAAGCTCAAGGAGAAGCTGGAGAACGGACAGGTCATTGCCACGATGGACGGCACTGTGACAGCAGTCAATGTGGCGGCTGGCCAGACCTACAGCGGTTCGGACGGCGTGGTTCTGGACAACCTTTCCAAGATGAAGGTGAGCGCGGACATTGACGAGGCACACATCGCGGATCTCCATGTCGGGACGAGGGTCCGGGTCAAAACGGATTCTACCGGTCAGACACAGCTGGAGGGAACGGTCACCTTCACGTCCCCGACGCCGACGAAGGAAACCTCGAACAATGCGGGAACAGGGACGAGCGGCTCCTCTTCCTCCTCCGGCAACAGCCAGAATACGAAAACACGGGCAACCTACAAGGTGGAGGTGACGCTGGATGAGCCGAATGACCGCCTGCGAATCGGCATGACGGCAACCATTGACTTTATTGTGGCAAGCGCGAAGAACGTCATCGCGGTTCCGACCTCGTGTCTGATTGATGACGGAAACGGCAACTATTTTGTCAATGTCGTAGGAACCGGTTCGGCGGCATCGGGTGGATCGGATGACCTATCGGATGCGATGACGGATGACCAGGCGGAAGGAGATAACGCGGACGGCACGGGAACCAATGCCATGCAGGGGAGCGGTGCCTTCGGAGGAAGTGCGCAGATGGATTCTGCGGATTTTTCTTCGGGCGAAGCCATGGACACTACTGAGGTCATGGTGACGACCGGCGTTGCCGACGATTACTACACAGAAATTACCTCCGGCAACATTCAGGAGGGTGAGCAGCTTCAGGGCAGTCTGCCTGGAGACTCCGGAGATTATTCAGACATGATGAGTGGGATCTATGATACGCAGTAGGTCATGGAAGAGAAGGCGGCAGTGACGGTACGCAGCAGAGTGCGGATAAAGCTTGCGGCAGCTGCAATGCGCAGCAGATTTCATTCGAAGATGAAGTCTGCGGAAACTGCAATATGCGCTTTGATGAGGAGAAAACGGAGCGGATGGATTTTTTTCACAGGAAGCAGGAACCTGGAAAAACCGAATATCTGGATGACGATACGGAAGATGCTGGCAAGCCGGTGATCCGCCTTCGGGATATCGTCAAGAAGTTCTACGTCGGAACGGAGAATGAGCTGGAGGTGCTGCACGGCATCAGCCTGGATGTGTATCCCGGTGAGTTTACGGCGATTGTGGGTGAGTCCGGCTCTGGCAAAAGCACGCTGATGAACATCATCGGCCTTCTGGACCGCCCGACCTTGGGCTCCTACGAGATGATGGGGCAGAATGTCGCAAAGCTGAAGGACGATGCCCTCTCCGGAATCCGAAATCGCGAGATTGGATTTGTGTTCCAGACCTACAACCTGATTCCTCGTACCACGGCACTGAAGAACGTTGAGATGCCGATGCTGTACGCACGGATTCCGCAGGAGGAGCGGACGCGGCGGGCGAAGGAGCTTCTGGAGAAGGTCGGCATGGGAGACCGCATGTCGCACCGACCGGACGAGCTCTCGGGAGGCCAGAAGCAGCGCGTTGCCATTGCCAGGGCGATGGCAAACAATCCTGCGGTGATCCTTGCAGATGAACCGACGGGGGCTTTGGATTCCGAGACAGGGCGGCAGGTGATGGATCTTTTTCACCGCCTGCACGACGAAGAGGGAAAGACGATTCTTCTTATTACACACTCGAAGCCGCTTGCCGAGGAGTGCGGACGGATCCTGACGCTGATGGATGGAAGGATTGTGGATGAGCGCCGCGGCAGCAGGGCACACGGGTAAAGGACATATAAAAAAATGCTGGGAGAAAACATCAAACTGGCTTTTGCCTCCATAGCGGCGAACAAGCTCCGCTCCTTTTTGACGATGCTGGGCATCATCATCGGCATTGCCGCGGTGATCGCTATCATGACCGTCGGAAACTCACAGACGGAGCAGGTGCGGGAGCAGTATGCCTCGTTCGGAACCAACAACGTGGACGTCTATATGTGGCTTGCCAATGAGATTGAGGTGGACGACACGCAGAGCGATGAAAGCGGAGACAACAGCAAATACATTCCGAACTTTACCGAGGAAATGATGAGCAGCATGCTGCAGACCTACGGCAGTCAGATTGAGGCCATCGCGGTCACCAACTGGATGAGCGGAGGTGGAAAAGCGGTGCGGAGTGGTGCGCCGGACTCGGAAGACGAGTATGCCAATGTCAGTCTGCAGGGCGTAAACCCTGGGTATTTTACCGTCAATGATTCTCAGGCACCGATTGCGGCGGGAAGGATTTTTGGCGGGAAGGAGCTGCAGAGTGATTCCTATGTCTGTATCGTGTCGGACAAGCTGGTGAACAACCTGTTCGACGGGGACGCGAATAAGGCGCTCGGACAGAAGATCACGATCCCGATGTCCACGGACGATGCCGGAAACGAGACGACGGCGGATTATACGATTATCGGCGTCTATACGCTGAACATGGGGGATTACGGCTATGACGGGAGCATCAGCTCGGAGAAGGACCTGAACACGACGGTGTACATTCCGTATCTGAATGCCATGACCTATACGACCGGCGCGAGCAGCCGGGCTCTCAATAGCTTTACCCTGAAGGTAAAGACGGGAGAGGATGTTATTTCCTTTTCGGACGATCTGCAGGCATACCTCACGGGACTTCTGGGAGACGATACGAATTTCCAGATTTATGTTTCGAACAACAAGCAGTGGATCGAGGAGGCGGATGCCAGCATGAAGCAGCAGGTTATGACCATTACACTGATCGGTGCGATCGCGCTTCTTGTCGGCGGCATTGGCGTCATGAACATCATGACGGTATCCATCACAGAACGGACGCGGGAGATTGGGACGAGGAAGGCCCTCGGAGCGCCCAACCGGGACATCCAGATGCAGTTCATCACCGAGGCGGTCATCATCTGCATCATTGGCGGGCTGATCGGCATTGCGGTCGGAATCGGCATCGGCGCTGTGGCCTGCAAGGCAGTTCAGCACATCCCGATGGTCATGAGCTGGAAGAGCATTGCCGGATCGTTTGGCGTGTCTCTCGCCATCGGTGTGTTTTTTGGGTACTATCCGGCCAACAAGGCTGCGAAAATGGATCCGATTGAGGCACTGCGGTACGAGTAAACAGAAAAGCTGCAGACAAATTGATATTTGTTCAGCACATGTCGATTTCATCGTGAATGAGCCGCTTGCGGGCATATTCCTGAGCAAGGTCAACATGCGGGCTGAACATTCCGTCGCCGCCCTGCAAAGGAGGGCAGTGCTGCACGGCTGTTCTCGTTGCAGGGAT
>CALEFO010000154.1 GCA_937877165.1 uncultured Lachnospiraceae bacterium
TGGCGGCACCAATTCGTGTTTGAATGCGATCGCATCGGCGATCACATTCAAACTTGACAACAGCGGTAAGGGTCTGCTATAGTCACAAATGATTTAACCAATTAGCAAGATAGCACTGCACAGCAGTAAAGTGAACGAGCCGTGAATGACGCGGCACCGGATGAAAGGGCAGTTATGGGAGATCGGAGCAGACAGGAATTACTTCACACCCCGGAGGGGCTGTGGGACCACTACGGTGCGGACTGTGCTCAGTATGAGACGGTGACGCAGATGATCGGCGAGACGATGCACCGTTACGGATATGAGGATATCAAGACGCCGACGTTTGAATTTTTCGATGTTTTTTCGCGGGAGATCGGCACAACGCCGTCCCGGGAGTTGTATAAGTTCTTCGATAAGGAAGGAAACACGCTGGTTCTTCGGCCGGACTTTACGCCGTCGGTGGCAAGGTGCGCGGCGAAGTATTTCATGGATGATACGGCGCCCCTTAAGCTCTGCTATGAGGGCAGTGCGTTTACCAATACCTCCAATCTTCAGGGAAAGCTCAAGGAATCCACGCAGATGGGAGCGGAGTACATCAACGACGATTCGGCGCAGGCAGATGCAGAGATGCTGGCACTTCTCATAGAGGCACTTCTGGGCGTTGGCCTGGATCAGTTCCAGATCACCGTCGGCAACATGGAGTACTTCAAGGGCGTCTGCGACGCGGCGGGGCTCGACGAAGAGACGGAAGGAGAGCTTCGCGACTATGTCTCCGGCAAGAACTATTTTGCTGCAGAAAACCTTCTGAAGAAGCAGACCATTGATGCGGGCCTTGCGGAGCAGTTTCTGCAGCTCACAAGCCTTGCAGGCAATGACAGGGATCTGGAGAAGCTGGAAGAAAATGCCCCGAACGAGCGGGCAGCTGCGGCCATCCGGCGGCTCATGGAAGTTTACGGAATCCTGAAGCTCTACGGCTATGAGAAGTATATCTCCTTTGACCTGGCACTTCTTTCCCGTTACCGCTACTACACGGGCATTTTGTTCAAGGCCTACACCTACGGCGTCGGCGATCAGGTCGCGACCGGAGGGCGGTATGACACCCTTCTTTCACAGTTCGGCAAGAATGCGCCGGCGATCGGCTTCATGTTCCAGATTGACACGCTGATCGAGGCCATGCGGACGCAGAATGTAGGGCCTCTTGTTTCTCCGGCTCCGGAGATTGTGACCTACACGAAGGATGATTTTAAGAGTAAGCTTGTCAAGGTACAGAAGGCAAGACAGGCTGGAAGACACATTGCGCTTGTGCCAGAGAAGGAATAAACTGCTTTTGTGCTGCCGCAGGCAGGCTGCGGCAAGATAGGAACCGATGGAAGAATTAACAATTGCACTGACCAAGGGACGCCTTGCCGACAAGACGATGGAGCTCTTTACGAAGGCCGGGTTTTCCTGCGAGGAGATGAAGGAAGATACACGCAGGCTGATTTTTCACAACAAGGAGCAGAACCTGAATTTCTTCCTGTCCAAGGGACCGGATGTCCCGACCTACGTAGAGCGCGGCGCGGCGGACATCGGCGTTGTGGGCTCGGATATCATTCTGGAGGAGAAGCGGCGGGCCTATGAAGTTCTGGACCTTGGCTTTGGACGATGCCGGATGTGCGTTGCAGGTCCGGAATCGGCGAGGGAAAGGCTGCAGCATCATGAGATGATCCGTGTGGCTTCAAAATATCCGAATATCGCGCGGGATTATTTTTATCATGAGAAGCACCAGACCGTAGACATCATCAAGCTGAACGGCTCGGTGGAATTAGGGCCGGTTGTTGGACTTTCCGATGTCATTGTCGACATCGTAGAGACGGGATCGACGCTTCGCGCCAACGGACTGGATGTTCTGGAGACGGTTTGCGATATTTCGGCGCGGATGATCGTCAATCAGGTCAGCATGCAGATGAAGCAGGAGCGAATCCGGGAGCTGATCCTCGCAGTGAGGAAGGCACTGGAGTCTTAAAGCATTCGGCAAAACCGCCTTCGCGGATTTTGCCTCAGTGAGGTATAACGTTTGCAATTGACATTGATATGTCACTTGCAAACTGCAGCATCGGTGCTGATGCACCGGCTGCCACATTCGGCAAAACCGCCTTCGCGGATTTTGCCTCAGTGAGGTATAAATATGAGAATTGTATCTCTTACAAAACAGTCACAGACGGAGCTTTTGGAGCTTCTGAAGGGAAGAAATCCCGCGAGCTACACCGGCCAGCAGGCGGCGGTGGACGCCATTATTTCCGAGGTGCGGGAGAAGAAGGATGAGGCTGTCCTTGCTTATGAGAAGAAATTCGATCATTGCGAGCTGACGAAAAAGACTCTCCGGGTAACCCGTGAGGAAATCGAGGAAGCTTACCGGGAGCTTGATCCGGAGCTTGTTGCCGTGATGAAGCGGGCGGCAAAGAACATTCGCGCCTATCATGAGAAGCAGCGGGTGAACAGCTGGATCACGACGAAGGAAGACGGAACGATTCTTGGTCAGAAGGTGACGCCGATTGCAGTTTCCGGCTGCTATGTTCCGGGAGGAAGAGCAGTATATCCGTCCAGCGTCCTGATGAATATTATCCCAGCGAAGGTCGCAGGTGTTCCGAAGATCATCATGTGCACACCGCCGAATGCCGAGGGAAAGGCACCCGCAGGATCGCTTGTTGCAGCAGACATTGCCGGTGCGGATGAGATCTACAAGGTCGGCGGTGCCCAGGCGATTGCTGCGATGGCATATGGAACGGAGACCATTCCGAAGGTTGACAAGATTACAGGCCCCGGAAACATCTATGTGGCTCTTGCCAAGAAGGCATGCTTTGGCATCACCGGCATTGACTCGGTGGCGGGCCCTTCCGAGATTCTGGTCATTGCGGATGAGACGGCGGATCCCCGCTACATCGCGGCAGATCTCCTTTCTCAGGCAGAGCATGATCCGCTCGCCTCGGCGATTCTCCTTACCACCTCGCAGAGCTTTGCAGAAAAGGTTTCCGCGGAGATTGATCAGTTTCTGGAGACACTGGAACGGGCCGAGATCATTCGGGAGTCTTTGGATAACTATGGATACGCGTTTGTCGGGGAGACGATGGAGGACATCATTGACGCCGCGAACGAAATTGCTTCCGAGCACATGGAAATTGTGACAAAGGATGCCTTTGAGGTGATGACGAAGATTAAAAATGCCGGGGCAATTTTTCTCGGAAGCTATTCCTCGGAGCCTCTCGGCGATTATTACGCAGGCCCGAACCATATCCTTCCGACCAACGGAACAGCGAGGTTTTTCTCTCCTCTTGGCGTGGATCAGTTCATCAAGAAGACCAGCATCATTTCTTATTCGAGGGAGGCGCTGGAGAAGGTGCACGGAGATATCGAGCTGTTTGCAAAGAGCGAGGGGCTGACGGCACATGCCAATTCCATCGCGGTGCGGTTTGACGGAAAATAAAAGAGCAGGAGGCTGCCTTAGCGGCACCAATTTCGATGATCCCATCGGAGAAAGCCCATTCGGGCATTTCTCCTCGAGGTGCCGCAAAAAAAGCGGCACAGAAAGGTAAACATGAAAAGAGGCGCAGAGGAAATTCGAACCACCGGTGAGACGAACATTCGCCTTAAGCTGGAGCTGGATGGAACCGGACAGGCAAAGATTGATACCGGAATCGGCTTTTTTGATCATATGCTGGATGCCTTCACAAGGCATGGTCTGTTCGACATGGAGGTTTCTGTGAAGGGAGACCTTGAGGTGGACGGACACCACAGCGTGGAGGACTGCGGCATCGTTCTTGGCACAGCGATCCGAAAGGCTGTGGGGGACAAGAGGGGCATCCGCAGGTACGGATATTTCGTTCTTCCGATGGATGAGGCGCTGGTTCTGTGCGCCGTGGACCTGTGTGACCGGCCGTATTTTGTTCTTACCGGAGGTGAGAAATATGAGGCGGTTCCGATGGTGGGGGATTTTGATACCCAGCTGGTACGCGAGTTCTTCTATTCGGTCAGCTACGCGGCGGGCATGAATCTGCATTTCCGTATTCTGGAAGGAACCAATGCGCATCACATCATTGAGGCAATGTTCAAGGCTTTTTCCAAGGCGCTGGATATGGCGGTATGGAAAGATCCGCGGATTGAGGATGTGCTGAGCACGAAGGGAACGCTGTGACCCTGCAGAAGGTGCCAGGAGACGTTAACGCAGGGAATGAAGTGCGTGTGATAGAATAGAGGCAGAAAAATCATTTAATTTTTTCAAAAAACAGTGGACTAAGAAATTGAGGGACAAAGAAAATGGAACAGGCATTGAAGAAGTTTGTCGCATGCATTTACCTGAAAGAAGGAAAGGCAACGCGGGGTCTTTCGGATCACATGGTTGTCAGTGAGAACCCGGTGGAATTGGCCCTGAAGTATGCGGCGGGCGGCGTGGATGCGATTCTTATTTTCGATCAGTCCGACAATGACGCGCAGCATGACGAAGCCATCGGCATCATCCGGCAGATCTGCGCGGGAGCCGGCGTTCCCGTCTATGGGGCAGGACATGTCAACCGGCTGGAGGACGTGAAGAAGCTGATCTATGCGGGCTGTGCGAAGGCGGCGCTGAATTTCTCCAAGGAGAGCAACATTGAGATGCTCAAGGAGGCGGCGGAGCGCTTCGGCAAGGATAGGATCGCAGCCTGCTACCGCGCGGCGGACGACATCCGTACGCACAAGGATACCATTGTCAGCTATGTGGACGAGCTCATTCTCATTGACGAGAAGGATGTCCGCGGCGCTCTTAAGATTGAAGAGGTTCCGTCCATCTTAACACTCCCGGAGATTTCTCTGGACAAGATTCTGGAATTCGGGCAGCTTCGGAGTGTCAGCGGCATTTCCGGGAACGCGATCAATGACAACATTGATCAGATTTCCGATCTGAAGAAGCTGTGCCGGGAGAACGGCATTACTGTCTCACAGCACCACGCGAGATTTTCCTGGGAAGATTTCAAAAAGGATCCGCAGGGGCTTCTCCCGGTTGTTGTGCAGGAGGCGTCTACGGGCGACGTTCTGATGGTCGCCTACATGAATGAGGAAGCCTACAACAACACGGTTTCCACGGGGAGAATGACCTACTGGTCCCGCAGCAGGAATGAGCTCTGGATCAAGGGCGAGACGAGCGGACATTTTCAGTATGTGCGGTCGCTTGCCGCAGACTGTGACATGGATACACTTCTTGCGAAGGTCGATCAGGTCGGGGCGGCCTGCCACACAGGGCATCACAGCTGCTTCTTCCAGCAGGATCTTGTTCTGAAGGAGGAGCCGGAAATTGATCCGATGAAGGTTCTGGAGCGCGACTACCGGACGATTCTGGAGCGGCGGGATCATCCGAAGGAAGGCTCCTATACCAATTATCTGTTTGACAAGGGCATCGATAAGATGCTGAAAAAGCTCGGCGAGGAGTGCACGGAGATCGTCATTGCGGCCAAGAACCCGGATTCGACGGAGACAGTGTATGAGATTGCCGACCTGATGTACCACCTGATGGTTGTGATGTCTCAGAAGAACATCACCTGGAAGGACATCACAGAAGAGCTGGTGCGGCGGGCCAAGAACGAATGACGGATGGCCAAAAGCCGGAACAGAAGAAACTGGAAAACGACCAAATTGAGAAGAAATCCCCTCCCTGCCGGGCGAAACCGGAAGAGAGGGGATTTTGCTGTCTGCGGGATATGAGGCTTATGAAATTCCGACGCTCTGCCAGTCGTCCGAAGGGCAGATGCCGATGTAGGTCTTGCCGGGATTCAGCGTGATTTCGGTGCCGGAGGCATAGTAATACTTCGTCGGAGCCGTCTCGGAGGCCTTCTTCCAGAGAATCGGAACGGCCCTCCCGCCGGTCAGATACCAGCCGATCCCTTCGCCGATCACGTTGTAGATGAGGTATCCGTTCCGGTCATACTGAGTGAAGGTGCAGTCCTGCAGGATGATGTTCGTGAATGCGACAGACTGCTTATCCTCAGAATCCACAGCAAGCTTGCTCCCTTCGTAGTAGTCGTACAGGCCGGTTGCCGTGTTGTAGGCAAGATACGGCTTTGTGTGCCGGAAGCAGGAAAGCTGGCAGAGGGTTCCGCTGACGCCGCCGAGCTGCGAAAGATCCGTCGGCGCAAAGGAAAAATGCGTCTGCGCAAGCGTCTGGGTAACCGGAGAGGTGTAGGAGGCAGAAATCCTTCCTGCTGCCGCTCTTTTTGAAATCTCACCGCTCTTTGCATATTCCGTGAACTCCGAAGCCTTGCCGTTGCGGATCCGCGAGAAGCCTCCCGAAAGGTGCTGGATGCCGGTGACGGCAAAATAGGGATCATTGTAAAACGGTCCGCCGTCGTGAATCAGGATGGCGTCCCACTCCGAGGCAAGGAGAATGTTGGTGGGTCTCGTGGAGCGGATGTTGCCGATTTGTCTGACGGACTGCCAGTCCTTGTAGACGGCCATCAGGCGCGTGACACGGTTGTTGGCTGTGGAGTTCATCATTTCATAGACAAGGTCCGCCTCGGCAAGTCCTGCGTGAGGAAGCGCGCGAAGATCGTTGTCGATCATGACGGCGACGGGGCGCTGGGCTGCAAGGGCGCTGCTGACAGGAAGGCCGGTCAGTTCGGAGGCATAGAGCTCTGTGTTCCCGGGCTGTGCGGCAGCCGGTGTCTGGGCCGCAAGGGAGGATACGGAGGCAGCGGGAGAACCTGCAGCGGCGAAGGCGCACATCGCGGTCAGCAGAAAGAGGATCAGCTTTTTCTTCATTGGTTTCCTTTCTTGCCGCAGGATGACTGCGGCAGCGCGGATAAATTCAGACATACTTCGTTATTGTAACAGAAAACAGCAATTCTGTGGAAGAATATGAAGTATACTGAATTCGGTATCGTGCCGCATTGTAAAGATCCCGGAGCACCAAAGGGAACGGAGAAAACGATCCGGCAAAGAGGTTCCATGAAAAACAGGTTCGATCAGAACGAGGAGGTGCTATGTTTGCATGCCCAAACTGCGGAGCGGGGCTTCGGTTTGACATTGGAAGCCAGAAGCTTCGGTGTGATTACTGCGATTCTTCCTTCGAGGTGGAGAAATACCCCTATGAGAAATCCGCAAAGGAGAGCACACTTTATGACGTGACGGTGTTCACCTGTCCCGCCTGCGGGGGAGAAATTGAGAGCACGGAAAACGAGATCATCCAGTTCTGTCCGTTCTGCGGTGCGTCGGATGTCCTTTCTTCGCGCACAGAGGGAAGAAAACGCCCGAAGCGGATTATCCCATTCCGGCAGACGAAGGAGGACTGCATGGAAGCCTTCCGGCAGAAGGCGAAGCACTCCCTTTTTGCCCCGAAGGAGCTGCGCGATGCGAAGTTCCTGGAAGGATTTCGCGGCATCTATCTGCCGTACTGGGACTATGAGGTATCGCAGGGCGCCGAGGGGGACGGCGTGACCTTTGAGGCGACCAAAACCACCGGCCAGTATGTGGATACCTATGAGATCACGGTTCCTCTTGCCGCAAAGCTGGAGGGAATCCAATATGACGCCTCCAGCTCCTTTGATGACAGCATCGGGGAAGAAATTGCACCGTTTGGCAATGAGAGACAGCAAAAGGACTTCTTCCCCGGCTATCTTGCCGGCTTCTATGCAGATACTGCGGACGTCCCGGCAGAAATCTACGAGGACAAAATCCGGGCTTATGCCAATGAACGGACGAAGGCGGAGCTGACGAAGCGCTACACAGACCGCGGCTATACCATCGGCTCCTTCCCGGATGAGGACAAGGCCTTTCGTACGCATATCGAGTCGGCGGACCGCGTACTCCTTCCGGTCTGGTTTCTGACATGGAGGAGAAAGGGGCGCGTTGCCTATTCGGTGGTTAATGGTGAGACAGGTAAAATTGCGGCAGATATTCCGGTGGACATCCGAAGGTATCTTTTGTGGTCGCTGATCCTGTCAGTTCCAATTTTCATTTTGCTGAATCTCGTTTTGTCTGCAACGGCGCCGTCCGCCATGACAGTGTCCGGGTTTCTTGCGGCGCTGTGCGGCTTTATTTATCTTTGGAACATGCGAAAGCTCATCCGGCGCGATCGGCATGAAGAGGACCTTGGCTATCAGTATGTGCACCACCTGTATCGGGAGGAAACGGGTACGGTCAGGAAGGCGGACGGCACGGGAGAAGAGCCGGATTCCGGGAAACGGCTGGAGGAGCTGGATGAGCGCCTGGAGGCAGGCGTCCGGAGTGCGAAAAAGGGCTTCCGGAGGGCCGCATTCTCTCTGGCAGGATTTGTTCGCAGTATCGGGATTGGAACGGTGGTGTTTTTTGCAATTGTATTCCTGTCCTGGGCAGATGATTTCGGATTCTCTCTGGTGGATCTGTTCGGGTCATGGGTGCCGTTCCGGACGTTTTCTTCCGTGCTTCTTACTGTTTTGGCTGTAATTCTTGCATGCGGAGCTCTCTGGTACGGGAGGAAGGCGGGAGACCGGAAAATGATCGCGGAGGCGCTGCTCCCCGCTGCGGCGATCGCCGCCGTGATTGTCGTGCAGGGCCGGAATCCGGTGGAGGACTACATTTATTACGCCGGGATGCTGGTCTGCCTTCTGTTCATTGCGCTGACTCTGACCGCGCTGATTTTCCGCTACAACATGCTCTCGACGCATCCGATCCCGAATTTCCATGACAGGAAGGGCGGAGGCGGAGCGCAGCCTCTTGCCGCGTTTCTTGCGCTTTTGACCGGAGCGGCCATTTTTGCTGCGCAGGTTTCCTCATTGAAGGCCTTTGCCTGGACCGATGAGGAATCGGTGGTTTACACGAATGAGGAGACAGGTTATTCCGCCTTCATCCGCGATGAGGAAAATCTTCTTACGGAGGAGGAACAAGAAGAGCTCGTCGGATATATGGCGCCGATGACGGATTATGGAAACGTGATGTTCCTGACGGCAGACGGTGATTACGAGGATCCGGTGGACTATCTGGACTGGAACTACGGAGACTGGTTTTATGAGGACGGAACGATTTTTCTGATCGAGATGTCGAACCGGCAGCTTCGTCTGGAGAATTCCGGCAGGATCCAGGACACCATTACACCTTCCTACAGCGATTCCATCATGGACAATGTCTACCGGCTGGCATCGGAGGGAGAATATGCCCTCTGCGCAGAGGAAGTATTCTATGAGTGCACGGTCCTGATGGACGGCGGGCACATCGCACGGCCTATGAAATATATCTGTAACGCGCTTCTTGCGCTGATCTGTGCGCTTCTTGTCAATTATCTTGCGATCCGCATGAGCACGCACAATCACAGGATCACGAAAAAGGAGCTGGCGGCCGCAGTGGGAGCCTCTGTGTTCTATGGAGGAGCGAAAACGAAACGGATTGCACATCGAAAGATCGAAACCTCCTCCAGCACAGGAAGCGGCGGTCATTCCGGAGGCGGAAGCTTCGGAGGCGGCGGAGGCGGCCACTCAGGGGGCGG
>CALEFO010000155.1 GCA_937877165.1 uncultured Lachnospiraceae bacterium
ATTGTATCATTGCCGTTCTTGAATTGCAAGTAGTTTTTTCAAATTTGTGAAAATTTAGAAAAGCCACAATGCAAAGCGGAGAAAGCGGGATTTGAACCCGCGCGCCGGCGTTAACCGACCTACACCCTTAGCAGGGGCGCCTCTTCAGCCTCTTGAGTATTTCTCCAAAGCCTGAATCCAAGGTTTCCTTGGCCAAGTTGCTCTTCATAAAGGGAAGCCCTTTTTGAGAGAGCATGCTAAATTATACAATTGGGTTTTATAAAAGTCAATCGCTAAATGTGGTACCTTCCGCAACCTGCTGATACAAATTCTTCCCCTGCGCATCAATCACTACAATAACAGGGAATTCCTCCACCTCCAGCTTACGGATTGCCTCCGTTCCAAGATCTTCATATGCAATAACTTCGGAAGAAGCAATATGCTTAGACAAAAGAGCTCCAGCTCCTCCTATCGCAGCAAAATATACCGCTTCGTTCCTGACAATTGCTTCCTGTACTGCTTCGGAACGTTTTCCCTTCCCAATCATACCGGCCATCCCAAGATCAAGGAGTCTGGGCGTATATTTATCCATTCTGCTTGCCGTCGTCGGTCCTGCAGACCCGATCACTGCGCCTTTTCTGGCCGGAGAAGGTCCCATATAATAGATAATATTCCCACGTAAATCAAAGGGCAGATTTTTTCCTGCCGTCAGTGCTTCTTCCATTCTTTTATGAGCAGCATCTCTGGCCGTGTATATGGTACCGGACAAATATACCATGTCTCCTGCTTTCAATTCCCGTGCAACATTTCTACTAAAAGGGACCTGTATATGCTTATCCATTTTCAAAACTCCTGTCATTTGCCCTTCGCTTTTCCTCAGGCTTCGAAGATCCAGCCTTTTTCCTGCTGCTTCTCAAATTCCGTTTCTCTGCATTCCAGCGAACTGTCAGTATCGCAAGACATTCTCATTCAGAGAATTCTTACTTGATGACGGTTCACATGACAGCAGATATTCACTGCAACCGGCAGGCCGGCAATATGTGTCGGATAACTCAGAATCCGTACACTCAGTGCCGTAGTACTGCCCCCCAGACCTGCAGGGCCGATTCCTGTCTGATTGATCTTTTTCAGAATTATCTCTTCCAGCCTGCGGATATGCGGCAGTTCTGAATGCTTCCCGTTGTCCAGCGTAAGAGCCCTTTTTGCCATTAGTGCACTTTTTTCAAAATCTCCGCCTATTCCTACACCGATGACCATAGGCGGGCACGCATTCGGTCCCGCATCCTTCACGGTCTGCACAACGGCATGAACAACACCCTCTTCTCCATCTGCCGGTTTCAACATAAAGATACGGCTCATATTTTCACTGCCAAATCCCTTCGGGGCAACCGTAATCCTTACCTGATCCCCCGGAACAATTGACATATGAATGACAGCTGGAGTGTTGTCCTTAGTATTTTCTCTCAACAGAGGATCTGAAACCACAGATTTTCTAAGATATCCTTCGGTATATCCCTTCCGGACACCCTCATTCACTGCATCTGTAAGGTCTCCTCCGACAAGGTGCACGTCCTGCCCGATTTCCAGAAAAACAACTGCCATTCCCGTATCCTGACAAATCGGCATCTGCTCCGTCTTTGCTATCTGCAGATTTTCCTCCAGCTTGGAAAGGACTTCACGTCCAAGAGCAGAGTTCTCATCCTTCTGTGCTTTTTTTAGGCTCTCCTGCATGTCTGCCGACAAGCTGTAGTTGGCAGCAATACACATATCCCGTACCGCTTCTGTTACCTGTGATACCTCAATTTTCCGTACGCTGTTCATTCTCTTCCTTTTCGCCGTCAATTCTCTGTCAGTTCCCTGCAGATTTCATCAAGTTCTTCCGATGTCGGCTCCTCTGGCTTCCAGCCGATTGTCTGCCCATCGTTCTCATAGCGGGGAATCAGGTGAATATGAAAGTGTTCTACGGTCTGTCCTGCTGCCGCGCCATTGTTTTGAACAAGATTCAAACCGTCTGCGTGAAGTTTTTCCTTCTGTACAGACGCAACCTTCTTCGCCAGCTTCATGGCATCCGCTGCCAGTTCGTCCGGCATTGCAAATAGATTGGCATAATGTTCCTTGGGAAGAATCAGTGCATGTCCCTTTGTTGCCGGGCCGAGATCCAGAATGACCCGGAATTTTTCATCTTCGTAGATTGTTCTGGACGGAATCTCTCCATTCGCAATTTTACAAAAAATACAATTTGAATCTTTCATATATTCCTTTCCCGCTGCTGTCTGCAGCATTTTACCAAAACAAATACGGCAATCATAACACCTCCAAATTCATGATACATCTATTCCCGGGTCGGTACCATTGCATTTTTTCTTTCTTTTTCCAGACGCGCCTGCTCTTCCTGCAGCTCTCTTCTCCCGTTTTTCCACGAAAGAGCAACGCCTCCTACTGCCGCAATAACCGCCAGAATAAGGCACCCCAGAATTCCCGCCCGCACTGCGAACAATTTCTCCTCTGCGAACTCGATCCAACGGGTACATCCCCACAAACCTGCTGCCAGAATAAAAAACGCAATAGCAATTCCGAGAAGCTTTCCCGGAGAAAGTCCTGTTTTTGTCCGCTTTTCCTTCTCCGCTGCCCTGTGCTTCTTTTTTCTCTTTGCGCCTTCCAGATCCGGAAGCTCTTCCGGATCTTCAAATGGATCTTCTGCTTCTTCTTCTGCTTCTCTTCGCTTTTTTCTTTGTTCAGAAGATTGGCGCCTGCCTGCAGAAATATCCACCGGATTTTCTTTGCCTGCTCCGCTTTTGGAATCATTTTCTTCCAAATCCGGATCCTCACCGGCCTCCGCAATCCTATATTCGTGTTCCAGGAGCGTATCGCGAAGAACAAAATTAGGATTTTCCGATAGTTCACACATTCGGTAGATCACAATTTTCGCTTCTTCGTTATCCTCATCCGTCCGTTCCGACAGATATTCAAACAGTTCTGTCTGTTTTCTCTCCTGTGGCTCCGGATAATAGGTAAAGAAGTATCTCTCTTGTTCAAAGTCATAGAAAATATACTCCGGGTCCAGAAGGAGCTTATCCGGATCCAGCAGAAACTCAGACAATGTCTGAATCATTCCCGCCAAAGAATACAGAATCTTTCGAAGTTCCGCACCTGTGATCATGCGGTGGTCGTACATTCTCGCAATACTCTGTCTTGATGTAACCCCATAATACAGGAAATGTTCCCCGTCAATGATCCGCAAACTGCATGGCAGAAGTCCCTTGATGCGGTTTACCGCAAGCATCCGATACTGATAACCGTTCTGTGCTTCGATCGGACAGCGCAGAACCAAATAATTTGCCATGGCATCTGAATATAATCGTTGTTCCATTTTCACACCTCTCTGATGCAAAATCCGCGGTCAAACTATGTTAATCCGTCAATGCCCGAAGTCCTTTTTTCAGAATATAAGACTTTCTTCGATAACTTCGGATGGCCCACGGAGGGTCTGTCTTCCTTGCACTTCCCTGAAAAGTAAGTGTCCAAATAGATTTCGGCATCAGAAAATATCCACCGAATGATGACGGAAGTACCCGGGCCGTTCCCTGGTACAAAATTTTCTTTCCTTCTGCCCACACAGATGATTCAAGGCTTCTTACAGCAAAATACTTGCCGCCAAACTGTCTGGTTTCTGCCTGCCGGATCCGATCCGAATCTGTCTTCGGTGCTCCTTCTTCTCTCCGGATGCTCTCCCGGAAGCACAGAATATAAGCATCCTGCAGGAACACACATCGGTCATACAAATAGAAAGCCGTATAAATCAGCATGACAAAAAGACAAAGAACCATCGGCATCACAAAGGCCGCTTCTATGGTCATATAAGCATCCAGGCTTCTTTTCCTGTTCCCGGAATTACCCATACAAAACTCCTATTTTCCACAAAATCATTCCTGCAAATGCAAATGGAAGGAACGGTATTCTGGATTTTCGTCCGACTCTCCTAAAAATCAGCAAGGCCGCGCTCCAGAAAAATGACAGCAAAAAGCCTATTAGAAACACTCCGCATCCCGATATCACCCCTAAAAACAGACATGTTCCGATCCAGGCCATTCCATCTCCGCTCCCGATTCCACCGAAGAGTCTTGCCAAAAGAAGAAGAACTGCCCCAGGTACAAAACAGCAAAACAACTCTGTCAGGCCTCCGCTTCCATCAGCCCAAAGTGCAATTCTCCATACCAGTCCCCCGATGATTCCGGCAAAAAGGAAAGACACCGGAACTTTCCTCTTTTTTATATCTTCTGCGCTGCAGACCGCAAGATAACATGCTCCTGCCAGATATCCGAGCCACTCCGCCATACTGATCCCTCTGAGTCAAAACTACTGCAGTATTCCTTTTTCGTTACGATTCTCCGCATTTCGAGCAGGCTCTTCGCGTCTTCTTCGCCTCCGTCAGCGGAATTTCCTTTACTTCTCTTTGAATTGCCGAACAGGAAGCCGAACTGTGATATCTGTTTCCGTCCTTTGTAATGATCAGCATCCCACTTTTCACAGGTTGGCATCTCTCACATGCATAATACTTCGATCCGTCACTGCTTCTTACGGTATCCAGGAGAGAGGCATTCACACGTCGAACCGAAGGTTTTAAATAGGTACAGCTCCGGTTCTTGTGGTAAACTGCCCCGGAAGCCGTCACAAAGACCATTTCCTCTGATTCTTCTTCCTCTTCCCCCAATCCATTCTCTCCCCCAATTGCATATCCGGTCCATGCATGCCCGTAATAACGGCTCCTTGCACGAAAACTTCCAAGTCCAAACAGAGGAAGAAACGGCCTGATACGATAATCAGCAGTTAAATCTATGATCCCATCCTCCTGAAGGACAGACGAACCAAGATAGGAAATTCCTCCGGCGCCGTTCTCCAGACAGGAATGTTCCAGATACTCCTTTCCCAGAAAATCTGAAACATTCCTTCGGACAAAGCTTTCCGATACGGCAAGTGAAGCCAGTGTTCCGCTGAATTCTCCTTCCGGTATCAGATTCTGTTCCTCCAGGCCATACTGTGCATAAAAAGCATATTCTGACAACTCTGTTCCGGTCTCATGCAGTGCGGCAATCATCCCGCTCTGCAGGCGCACTGCTTCGAACAGATACAGAATTTCCATCATGAAGAACAGGAAAATCGGAAGCACCAGTGCCGCCTCCACC
Organism: uncultured Lachnospiraceae bacterium; assembly: GCA_937877165.1. Taxonomy (GTDB): domain Bacteria; phylum Bacillota; class Clostridia; order Lachnospirales; family Lachnospiraceae; genus CAG-791. The sequence goes on from CALEFO010000155.1 coordinate 5,163, forward strand.
GTCATGCTGGCTGTCAGAAACAAGGCTGGAAACGATGCCTTTTCCAAATCCGTTTCCCGAAGAGGCCCTTTCCTTTTCTTATTTTTTCCGCAAACAGATTTTTTCCAAAAACGCATCGCTTCCAGCCTTTCTCCAAAGTGGAAGTGTCTTGCGGAATTCTTCTCATTCATAGCTTCCTTCCCGGTGAATGCTGCATTCCTGTCCCGATGACCCACGAACCGTGACATCTACAGAAAATGTATCCATGCAGCCGTCCATCCGGAAACTCTCTGAATGCTCCGCCTTGCGCACATCCATTTCCATCAGATCCATTAAGCGATAATCCCGCATGGTTCCGTTTTCCAGAAAGAGCAGTACACGAAGATATCCCGTGTAATCCAGACCACTCCCTTCTCCGCCGTTTCCAGAAGAAAGTCCCGGAGAGAAAATAGAGAGCAGTCCCGTTTTCCAGGTTCCGGAGCTTTTCATCAAAGGAATCTTTCCACCCGAGAACAGTGTTCTTAAGTCGCTCACCGATTCCGAATAACTCCATGCAAGAAGAAGGGCCGTGGTAAATACCGGTTCCAGCTCCGGGCTGAAACAAATCAGCGAAAAAAGCTCCCCCCAGAATTTTGCTTCTGCCTTTTTTCCTGCATCTGAAAACAAATAAGCGGTATTGGCTGCAAGACGGATCAGGAGCAGTGTTTCTGCAGTCTTTTCCAGATTTTCCCTGTCTGAATTTTTCCCACAGAGCAGATATTCCATCTGATATTGCAACCGGCTTTTCTCCATTGTTTTTCGATAATTTCCACACTTTTCATGAATATACTCATTCATAAAAAGTGCATCTGCCTCACTGTAATGATGACTGTTTTCTGCCTTTGCTCCATCTCCTGTTCGTGCCGCCCGGTGGGAAATGTAATCCTCTGCATGTACACTCTCTGCACTGATATTCCCCCCTTCGTCCAGAACAGCATTCAGAATCGGAGCCTGACTCATGGTATTGACTTCCTTCCACGGATCCATCGCATGCTCCTCGTCCACTCCATTTGCCGCTGCATAAGAAGAAGCTCCTGCTGCCTCCGCTTCAGCCTCTTCCTCTTCCTCACTTTTTTCTTCTCCATCTCTCCCTTCTCTGCGCTTTCTTGCTTCTTTCAATCCATTTCGAAGTTCCTCTTCATTCTGCGCTTTTCTCCTTGCCCATTCGGTTGTATCAAAGCCAAAGCCGTTATACCCGTTCACCGTTTCCAGTACGCCGGAAGCCCATGCTTCAAGTGGTTCCGCGGACAGATACGCATTAACCTGTTCACGAACCGCCTGGCCGTCTCTGTCCGTTGCAAGTCTTGTTCCGGTAAGCTGCAGCTCCTTTAATGAGGTGCCGGTAAAATCTGCCCCTCCGAAGGATTTCAGCCCTCCGGAGGACAGATTCTTCTCCAGATAATCCCGGACATGCTGCTCCGTTGCCTGAAGCGATGGATTTCCGCTCCCATAAGAGGTGTCAATCATCAGAAGATCATATTGAAGGAACAGCTCTCTGCTGTATTCCGCCAGTGCGGAATTGACCGCTGTATCTACGGCAAGCTCTGTCTGCATCCGCACCGCATTTCTCCGTGCGCCGTCCAGAAGAACAAAGATCAGTGACAGAAGGATCGGAATGCACAGAGCAAGAAAAACTGTCAGATAGCCTCCGGCTCTTTGTGTTTTTACCTTTTCATCCCAATACATCATTGCTCTTGCTGGTGATTGTTTCAAAAATCGTATTGACAAGAGAGGTCAGCTGTTTTTTGAAAATAATAACGAGGCCGATAAGAACCACAATGATCAGAATCAGCTCTACCGTCCCCATTCCAGATTCATTGGAGAGAAAACGCTGTCCTGCTCTTGCCTTTTCCTTCAGAAATTCCTTTGTCCGAATCCATGTGTATACTGCTTTCTTCATTGGTTCCTTTCTGCCGCAGCATTTCTGCGGCACCCTGGAGAAGCTGCGAAGACATTTTCTCCTGGGTGTGAGCAAATCATACTTACAATGAGAAGCTGAAATATGCCGGGATCATAATGATCACCAGCGTTACCCCCAGCATGATCATCATAGGAAGCAGAAGCTTTGTACCCGCCTCTTCTCCCATCTGTCTTGCGATACTCCGTCTCTGCTCAAACGAGCGATCCGCTTCTTCCTGCAGTGCCTTTAAAAGTTCGCCGTTTCCTTTCTTCAAATTGGAAATCAGCAGAGTACTCAGCTTGGAATAATGTCCAGACCGGCACCTTTTCCCAAAATTGGTGTAGGCGGCTGTCTCGGATATACCATTGTCAAGCTCACGGCACACCAGAAGGATTTCTTCATATACATATCGTTTCTCACCCCCTTCTTCCC
>CALEFO010000156.1 GCA_937877165.1 uncultured Lachnospiraceae bacterium
GGACGGCTTCCACTACACCCGCCAGTCCAACCCGACAAGGCAGCAGCTCGAGAGCATTGTTGCCGGCCTGGAAAACGGGACACAGGCGCTGGCCCTTTCCAGCGGCATGGCTGCCATCACGCTTCTTCTCGAGCTGTTTGCTCCCGGGGACCAGCTGATCATCGACGAAGATCTGTACGGCGGAAGCGTCCGTCTTTTCCACGAAATCGGGGAGAAAAACGGCCTCTCCTTCACATCTGCGGATATCAGCAGGACGGACATTGAACCGCTCATCGGCCCGTCCACCAAGGCGGTCTACCTCGAGACGCCCACCAATCCCATGATGCGCGTGACGGATCTCGAAAAGCTCTCCTGCATCACGAAAAAGCACGGCATTCTTCTTATTGTCGACAACACGTTCCTGTCCCCTTACGCTCAGAATCCGCTGGACCTCGGAGCGGACATCGTCATCCACAGCGGGACGAAATTCCTCTGCGGCCACCACGACACCATCGGTGGCTTCCTCGTTCTAAGAGACGAGGCTCTTGCCGAGCGGCTCCGCTACCTGTCCACTACGATCGGATTTGCTATGGCTCCGTTTGACTGCTGGCTGATGATGCGCGGAATCCGGACACTGGCTGTCCGCATGGAGCGTGCCCAGGAAAATGCCGAACGGCTCGCCCGGTGGCTGGATACGAATCCCCATGTTCGCAAGACAATTTACCCGGGACTTCCCAGCCACCCCGGATACGAAATCATGAAGCGGCAGGCGCGCGGCTTCGGCGCCATGATTTCCTTTGAGGTGGAATCCGCCGCCTTCGCCCGTTCTGTCCTGAAGAATGTGGAACTCATCTACTTCGCCGAGAGCCTCGGCGGAACAGAAACTCTGATCACCTATCCGCTGACCCAAACCCATGCGGAGGTTCCGGAGGAAATCCGGGAACGGAACGGCATCAACGACCGGCTCCTTCGCCTGTCCGTCGGCATCGAGGGCATTCAGGATCTGCTCGACGAATTCGAACGGGTCTTTTCCATTGCCGCTGCAGAAGGCCAAGCGCCCCAAAAATAATTTCTTTGCCGGAATGTCCGATCGCGGCATTCCGGCAAATTTTCCCCACCCTCTGTATAGTGATGGAAGCAGATCATCAGACAGCGTCCCGCGGATCTCTCGCGTAGAGGACATCCATCCGGTACAACCGCCTGTTATCTAAAACTACAATCAAATATACTGGAGACAGTACTTTTTCAGAGACGGAATATCATACTGTACCGTATCCCATAGGATATCAATGTCAATCAACTCACCAATTTGCAGGACACATAATGCCACAGCATTCTGATAAATGAAATTGGAGGCGAAGGTGTCTTTCGAATTGCCAAAGGTATCTACTGTTTGAGAAATCTCGTCACAGTACCTGATCATATGTTTTAGAATTGCCTGGTCGCGGTTAAGCTGCATATAGCTCTACCTCATCCTTTCGAATCTGCTCCAGGAATTCCTGATCCAGACTTCCTGTCGTCAAAAGATCAACTTTCATTTGCAGAGCTTCCTGCACTTCCGTATAAAAACAGCACAAAGCAAAATATCCGCGTAGATTTCCCTTGTCAATTCTCAGGTCAATGTCACTGGACTCAGTGTAATCTCCACGAGCCACCGATCCAAAAAGATACACTTTGGAAATGCTGTATTTTCGAGCAATCGGTGCAATGATTTTTCTTAATTCATCAATAGAATAATCTTTTGCCTGCATGTTGAAGTCTCCTGACTTTTGCCTATATTATACACGTCAAAATGAAATCGCGTGATAATTTGGGTTATATTTCTCATGAATCCTTTATTTTTCTCATTTTTGATGTATCGGATCCCCATACTTAAATTTCCAGAGAAGACTGTTATGTCTATTTTATCTCCTGTCTGCTCATTTCGCCCCACCGCTGCGGTGAGAATAAGATATCTGCAATGAAAAAATCACTCCTGCTTCCCACTGGGACGCAGCTGCTCCATTCCGTTCTTTTCCAGCAGTTCATTGACATCCGAAACGCTTCCCGGCCTCTGATTGAAGCAAATCATCAATATGGCATCACGGGGATCTCTTGCGTAGAGGCCATCCATCCGGTACAGCCGCAGTGCCCTCTGCGTCTCCTGTAAGGATAGCCTTGCCGCATAGCAGATGCGCAGGATCACATCCCGCTGCCTTGTCCGCTTCTCACCGGACAGGAGCTTATAGCCATAGCGCTGCGGGATGTCCGCCCGCAGGAACACCTCCTGCATCTGAAGGCCCTTTTCTTTCATCCGTTCCTTCATGTAAGTGCCAAATTCCTGGCGATTCTCCACAAGATCTTCCGAATGGTTTCTGAGATAATCACCGGCATCCGCCGGGTGAACGCTTCTTAATTCCTCTTCCAGCTCTCCGGTATTCTTTTTGAACATTGTTTTTCCCTCTGATATACTTTTTATGTAACCGTTTCGTGTCTGCCGGATCTTGAGCACATTCTCAGCAGTTCCAGCTTTGGATCACATTTTCTATGATCGTTGTCCGGGAATATGCGGCCACAGATCGCCGTTCCGGAGGCATATTCCGCATTTTGAGGCCCGATGATGTTTGATTCCATGCTTCCGATTTCCTATTACCGTGAAATTGCCGATCTCAACAAGGATCATGGCGTCAGCGTGGTTCAGCACATCGAAACTCACAAAATTTATATCCGGAAGGTGATGCAGATCTACAGTCTTCCGGTCTACGAACAGTTATTTTACCACCCGGTTAGAGGAATTCCGCGCATCTATGCCATGTATGCAGCTCCGAACCACGGTCCGCTGACGGTGATCGAGGAATATATTTCCGGCGACACCCTGCAGGAGGTTCTGAATCTCTGCGGTCCGCTCTCCGAGCAGGACGTGCTCTCCTTTGCATCGAAGCTCTGCGGCATTCTGAGCTCACTGCAGAGCTTTACTCCTCCCATCGTACACCGCGATATTAAGCCATCCAACATCATTTTAACCGAGGATGAACGGATCGTGCTTCTGGATCTGAATGCTGCCAGGCAAAATGACCACAAAGGCTCCCGCGACACACAGCTTCTCGGCACCGCCGGCTTTGCTGCTCCGGAGCAGTACGGCTTTGCCAGCTCTTCTCCCCGGGCAGACATCTATGCGGTCGGCATTCTGATGAAGGCTCTTCTGACGGGCGATGAATCCGGCAGCACGCCGCTCCCTTCTTCGGTCTCCCGCAGAACCCGTTCCATCATCGACCACTGCACGCAAATGGACCCGAAGAACCGCTATCCCTCCGCCGCGGCGCTCCAGAAGGCCCTGCACAGGCACCGGCCATTTCGAAATGTGTGATGATTCCGCAGGGGAATCCGCGATGTGCCGAACCATTGCCGAAATTCAGGAAAGGATCTTGCAGCTCTTATGCAGTTAATCAATTGTCCCAAATGTGGAAAACGCCTTCCCTCCAGCACCAGAGCGTGCCCGGACTGCGGATATGAATTTCCGCATGAGAAGAAGGCAAAGGTTTCGAAACATATGATGTGGCTTCTGCCGATGATTGGCGGCTGCATCCTTCTTGCCGCCCTGCGGCTGAGGATTTCTTTCTCCGGGCAGCATTCGCAGGAGGTGCGCACCCATGCTGCGTCTGCTTCTTCCGAAAGCCTGCCTGCTTCGTTGGATGTATCCTCTGATGTGATTGATGACGACTCTGCCGGCTCTTCTCCCGCTGACTCCGCCAGCTCCAGTTCCCCATCCATCAGCGGCACTGTTTCGGAAACGGATTTTCCCTTCCTCGGCGTCTACCGGGGCAGCGACTCCGACTACCTGACACTGGATTCCGACGGTACGGCTTCGTATTACTGCTCGGAATATACGGATCTCTTCTGTCCATGGACCTACGAGAACGATGAAGTCTCCCTCTATCTTCCCAAGCTCCATTGCACCATCCGGGCCACAGTGTCAGCTCCCTGTCAGGAGCTTTTCTTTACAGCAGACAATCTCAGCTGGAACGACGAGAATTTCACCCGGACGGATGACGTTCCCGAAATCATCCTGCGCGATTCCCGAAAATCCAACGACAACGCAGTCACCGTTCTGGAGGACGGGACACGTCGCTTCCGCATGGGCAGCTTCTCCTTCCCGCTGCCTTCGCAGTTCATTGACTATTCCGACTCCGCGGACACCAATAACATGCTCTCCGACTTTGTCAGCGCAGATGTACAGAACAACTGCTACAGCCTTCTTGTTTTCTACAACGGTCCGAATTCTGTCTTGTACGCTTCCGGATGGAATAAGAAGAGCTTCTCTGCTGCTTCTGAAGAAATTCTTTCCGCCTGGTATGACGGCCTTGCCTTCGGCGAAGTATCCGAAACCTCCGTTGCGGGCAAGAAAGCCTATTGCCGCAGCTTTTCCGGCAGAAACAATCGCTATTTCACCAGGCTCTCTGACGATGCCATGAAGGGCATCATCACATCGGTGTACGATGACGCCTCCGGGCACACGGTCTCCATCATCTTCGCCCAGACAAAAGGTGCCGTATGCGACGAAAGCAAGGATTATGAATCCATGCTGCAGAGCGCAGAGCTGGAATAGCTGCCTTAGAACCTTGCTGGAAGGCCGTGGGCAGGTAATGACTCCAGCAAAAGAGGCCGTAAAAGAAGCATTGCTCAGAAAGATTCCTTTTATTTCAGCTCGTCGTCGATCCAGTCTTGATGGTCTGCATACTCCTCACGAACCTTCTTCTGATAGGCCTTATATGCTTCCTCGAAGCTTTCGTATTTCGTCGCATTTTTCTCCGACGTGAATGCCTCCGCAAGCTTGTCTGCATCTCCTTTGTGTTCAGAGACTGCATAGTACGTTTCCTTCTTATTGTTGATCCACTTCTCTCGTTCTCCGGTTTTCGATGTGGAAACATAGAAGGAATCCGTTCCATTAGTATTTCGTTGACAGACAATCACCGGAATCGTCTCTCCAGAAGCATTAATTTTCGACGTGTCCATCGAGGTCCAGAGGAAGTATCTGGCATTCTCCCCTTTCTGACAGGCCGGCGGATCCGCGAGATACGCCCATGTGCCGGTTCGGAAAAGATTATCCTTACTGGTATGCCCTTCCAGTCCCGGAACCAGCGTCGAGCCAGGACACTTTGAGTCGATTTCAAACTGAGAATTTGTCTTGCCTCGCATCAATTCCTGTGCAGCCCGGTGAATCGCATTGAAATCCTTCGCGGTTGCGTCCACACGGCCCGATATTCCGGTACCACCCGACCAGTTAAAAATCACTTTATTCTCCGTGGCATCATAGGTGATGGTACAGCTTCCCCCGGGGCCTGGCACACCAATCCACTGATCCGTATTGCCATCCATTTTATAATGCGTGATGCCAGCGAGCACCACCGGATCATAGCCCTGCCAGTTTTCCTGCTTCTGCTTCAGCGGAACTTCAGCTTGGTACGGCGCACCCTCTCCGCCGTTCGTAATGGCTTCTGCCATCAGCTCCGCATATTTCGACCGGACATTCGCGAGATCCGTCGCCTCCCGGCTCTTTTCCAGCTGACTGCTGAAGATCGGGATGGCGATCGCCACGAGAACGCCGATGATGGCAACAACTATCAGAAGCTCCGCAAGGGTAAAGCCATCATTCTGTATCTCCTCTTTCCTTTTCATCCTTCTACCCCACTGAGTCAAAATCCGCGAAGGCGGTTTTGCCGAATGTGGCAGCCGGTGCGTCAGCACCGATGCTGCTGTTTGAAAGTGACATATCGATGTCACTTTCAAACTTACCCCCACTGAGTCAAAATCCGCGAAGGCAGTTTTGACGAATGTGGCAGCCGCCTCTCCGTACAGATCCATGATGCAGGCAGCAGACCTCTGCATAAATTGTTCAAGGTATATTTTTATAAAAAAAATAAGACCGCTGAATCCTCAGCGGCCAATTCCGTAGCTCGTACGGGAATCGAACCCATGATTCTGCCGTGAGAGGGCAGCGTCTTAGCCTCTTGACCAACGAGCCATATCTACCTGCGACCGGTCTCTCAGGAAGCCTGAGAAGTTTGTTTCGCATGTCCCGTGCGCAAGTAAGATAATACTATAGTGCCACATCCTGTGCAAGCTTTTTTTTACAAAAATTTAAAGACGCAAGATTTCGTGTTTTCCAGCAAACTGAGTGACAATTTTGCCTCTTTCCTATGTATGGAAAGGGTGGCCTCCCCCAGCCCGGGCATCCTCTCTCAGGTCTTCTCCTTCGCTGCAGCTCTTCCATACAGATCGGCCAGGCTCCGGATGGCCCTTGCAAGCTCCTCCGAAAGGAAATGCGGCAGAAGCCTCCACTGCCAGTTCTCCCCCTGGGTTCCAGGCGTATTGATGCGGGCCTCCTTCCCCTTGACCAGATAATCCTGCAGCGGAATGATGCACAGCCCTGCCGGCGACCGATACGCCTCGCGGATAAAATCCCAGACAAAGGCACCATAGTCGGTGTTCTCCGAGTGAATGAATCGTCTTGCGAAGTCGCGGTCATGATCGCTGCATTCCTCGATCCACTGAAGCGTCGTCTTGTTGTCATGCGTTCCGGTATACACGACGCTGTTCGGCTTCTGACGGTAAGTAAGATAATCGCTCGACTCGCTCCAGTCGAACGCGTACTGCAGAACGTTCATGCCGGGGCACCCACTCTCTTCCAGGAGCGTCTTGGTCTCCTTCGTGATCTCCCCGAGGTCCTCCGCAATGATCGGGACCTCGCCGAGCTCTTTCTCCAGAGCGCGGAAAAACGACATGCCGGGTCCCTTCTCCCACGTGCCGTCCGCCGCAGTCTCATCCTCTGCAGACACCGCGTAGTACCGGGCAAAGCCATTGAAGTGATCAATCCGGATCACATCCATCAGCTCCAGATTCCGCACGATTCTCCGGATCCACCACGCATAGTGCGTCCTCTCCTGCTCCCTCCAGTCAAAAATGGGATTTCCCCACAGCTGCCCGGTCGGTGAGAAGGCATCGGGCGGACAGCCTGCAATCTTCTCAGGCTTCCGTTCCTTGTCAAACAAAAAGACCTCCGGATGCGCCCATGCGTCCGCACTGTCAAGGGCTACGTAATACGGAAGGTCCCCGATGATCCGGACGCGGTGGTCGTTCGCATAGGCATGAAGCCTCTTCCACTGCCTCTGGAACTCATACTGCTGCCACTTCGTCCGCGCGATTTCTTCAGAAAGCTCCTTCCTCGCCTCTTCCATTGCCGCAGGCTCCCGGAGCTTCATCGGCTTCTCCCACTCCTGCCAGCTCCGTCCGCCGCTCTTTTTCTTGTACGCTCGGAAAAGCGCGTAATCCGGGAGCCAGTCCTTTGTTTTCTCCAGGAACTCCAGGTACGGCTCTTCCTCTTCTCGTCCCTGCTCGCGGAATCTTCGGAATGCCGCAAGAAGGAGCCTTTCCCGGTTCTCATACTGCTTCCCGTAGTCCACCCGCTCCGGATTCGTTCCGAAGTCCGAGGAAAGGTCGAAGGCCGCAAAATCGGCATCCGTAAGAAGTCCCTCTTCCTTCAGCGTATCCGGATCGATAAAATACGGATTCCCGGCAAACGCCGAAAACGACTGGTACGGCGAATCCCCGAACCCGGTCGGGCCGAACGGCAGAACCTGCCAGTAGCCCTGACCGGACTTCTCCAGAAAGTCCACGAATTCATATGCTTCCCTTGACAGGCATCCGATTCCGTACCTCGATGCCAGAGAAGAAACCGGCATCAGAATACCGCATCCGCGCTGTAATTTCATTTTCATCCCCCTCTTTACTTTTATGTGTTTCGTCAGTTTCCGAA
>CALEFO010000157.1 GCA_937877165.1 uncultured Lachnospiraceae bacterium
ATTGTTATTTTCCTTTCTGCCGCAGCCTGTCTGCGGCGCACGTGACATCAGTCACATGCGAGTGTATCTTCCAAACAGTTTTCCATCAGAAGCTTGTGATCGACAAAATCCTTCATGCTGTCATCTACAGTGACCTTCAGATTGCTGGACGTAACCCCCACGCAGTTTCGAAGGAAAATACCGCGGATCTTGCCCGGTTCGAAATCCGGCCCGCAGGTGGGACGGAAGTCATAGCCGGTGATGGGATACTTCGAGGTTTTGGTCAGTGTTACATGTACGTTGGCAAGAGTCAGATCCTCCAGAGGGGCAGACTCTTTTCCGGCCAGGTACACGCTTCCTTCTCCGATGCAGCGGACGTTGGTAATGGAAATATCGTGGATTCGTCCGGAAGGAATCTCGTCCTTGCGGTTGATGGAGGCGATGTTGATCGGCTCACCGCACCCCCACCAGCAGGAGGAAGCCTGACGGGTCCGGATGATGCAGTCGGAAATTACCACATGCTCCACATTTCCCTGATCGCGGAGCTGGAAGGAGATGCCGCGGTTGGAGTCATAAATATTGCAGCCGCGAATGTTGATATCGCGGAAGTCCTGAACGCTTTCGGTTCCAATCTTGATGGCGGCACTGGTGGAAGCGAGGGTACAGCCAGAGATCACAATGTCCTCACAGGGGCCGTACTGCTGGTTGGCCTCTGTTGTTTTCAGAACGATGCAGTCGTCGGCTGCCTCAATGTGGCAGTTGGTGATCCGGACATGCTGGCAGTGGTCGGGATCAATACCGTCGCAGTTGGCCATCATGCGGTTGTTCAGAATCCGGACACTGTTGATTTCGACTTCGCTGCAGCCAACGAGGTGCGTGGTCCAGAAGCCGCTCTTGCGGATGGTAACATTCTGGATGGTCAGATGCGTGCAGTGCTCCATCAGAATGAGTGGAATGCGTGGGTAAAAGGCGCCGTCAATCTGATCCTCACGGCGCTCCCCGTAATAGATTTCCTCCGATCCGTCGATGATGCCGCCTCCGGAAATGCGGACGCCGTCGGTATCTTTCGAGTAAAGGAAGAACTGCCGGGGCTTTCCGTCATAGGAGCAGTCCTCGAAGGTAGGAACCTCTACCATGTGGTTGCTGCCCTGTCTTGCCTGTTCGCTCAGATACAGATAGTCGTTCAGGTCTTCACTGGCCTTTAATACTGCACCGGTCTCAATGACAAGCTCTACATGGCTTTTTAAAACGATGGATCCGGACAGATAAGTGTGTCCGGCATCCAGAACCACGATACCGCCGCCCTGTGCAGCGCACTGGTCAATTGCTCTTTGAATTACGGGAGCGTCATTGGTCCTGCCGTCTCCGCAGGCACCCTCCTGAATTACATGAATGCTCATTTGTCTTTTCTCCTTCTTCTAAATATCATGGACAGCATAGAGGAAGAAAATGATAAATACTACAACAATAGGATAATAAACAAGAAAAACTATCTTATTGAACAAAAACGGACAACACCTGGATGTCGGATTTTACAGACATTCCTGCTGTTCATCTCTCCCTTGCCTGTCCCGCCTATTCTATTCTGAACGGTGCTTGAGAAAGATCAATTGGATAAACCGGGAGGATGTTCCACTTTTCCGAGGTTTGCCGGGATGCGCGATGATTTTCAGGCGCTTAAGGACGAAATATAATCCGTTGGGGTCATTCCTGTCTGCTTTTTGAACAGTTGGGAAAAATACTGCGGATTGTTTCCGCAGCCAACCTGCTCGGCAATGTTTTTGATGGACTCGTCCGGATTCTGAGCGATCAGCTCCTTGGCCTTGAGAATCCGGACACCGGTCAGATACTGAGAAAACTTCTGCCCGGTCTCTTTATAGAATTTCTTGCTGACATAATCCACATTCATGAACAAATCGGTTTCGGCGATCTGCTTCAAGGTAAGATTGCTGTCCTGCAGGTGTGTGGTTACATAATGGTAAATCTGGTGCACCATGGGACTGTACTGACTGGAAAGGCCGGAGGCTGAGGCATATTCGGCAATGCGCTGCATGACCATGGCGCGAAGTGCAGGAAGATCCTGCTCCTGTTCCATTTGAATCAGCCATCCCGCCAGTTCAATGGTGGAATGGCTGGGACTGTCTGCGGCCATATTCAGAAAAAGATTACTGGCAAGCTGCTTCAGAAAATCGGCATTGTCAATGCTGTCAAGCAGCTCACCGGCCCGACCGAGTGCACTGTCTCTTGTATGGGTATCCTGAAAATGGACAAAGCACCCTTTCATTTGTGAATAGACACCGCTGTAATTACTCGTAGGAACGATCTGATCCTCATGGATGAAATAGATGGTACTGAAACGCTGCAGCTTTTGGACAATGACGGACAAAAGCTCCTGCAAAGAGGAGAAGAACGCCTCCTCAATTTCCGGTGAGTCTGCACTTTCCTGGCCACAGGCTTTTTTCAGAAACTGGACAAGCTTTTCGGAGTCATTGCCGGGATTTGGAAGGAACAGAACCAGTGTATTGGTGACATAGGTCTCGTATACAACAGAATTCGGCAGCTCCCTGGAAAGAAATCCGCGCAGTGCGGCAAGAAAAGAGGAAAGCTCCTCAAAAGGAAGATAGTACACGTAATACAGACGGTATGCCGTGAAGCTGAAGTCGATGTACTGGCCGTAGTGGCGAATCAGCTCCTCTGGAGACTCATTTCCATTGAGACTGTCACTCATCATACTGGAAATGACGCTGTGGAACATTTCCCGATACATGCAGAACTGCTGACTGCGCATGGAACGGACGCGGACCGCCTGCTCGTGCTCCTTTCGGCAAGCCCGCACACTTTCCAGAATCTGCGATTCATTACAGGGCTTGAGAAGATAGTGCCGGACGCCGAAGCGCATGGCCTCTTTGGCATAGGAAAATTCTCCGAAGCCGGACAAAATGATGAACTGGATGTTCAGATCCGTCTCGGAAATCCGTCGGATCAGTTCCAGACCATCCATGCCGGGCATCCGGATGTCGGTCAGAACGATGTCCGGGGATTCGTCCAGAATCATGTCATAGGCCTCGATGCCGTTTTTACAAAGACCGGTGACCTCGATATCCTCGCTTTTCCAGTCAATGATGCGAGAAATGGTTTCACGGATGATGCGTTCATCATCCGCAATCAAAAGCTTCAGCATAGATCAGTATCCTCCTGCGTTCGGAATGGGAGACGAATGGTGGCGACGGCAAGGCCGCCTTCGTTGGAAAGGGAAAGACCGTATTCGTCTCCGAAAATAAGGCGGATTCGTTCGTCAATGTTCAAAAGACCGATACCGAACCCGTTGGGCTTGCGTGTTTTGCTTCGCAGCTTTTCCAGAAGCTCTTCTTCAAAGAAGGAGCCTTCGTTTTTTACAGAAATGTTCAGGATTCCCTCTTTGATTTCTGCAGTAAGATCAATGTGACAGACCTCTGTCATTTCTTCCATGCCGTAATGGATGGCATTTTCCACAAGGGGCTGAATGGTAAGCGGAGGAATCTGACCGCTTCGCGCCTCTTCTGAGATTTCGGAATGAAATTCCAGCTGCTCTTCAAAGCGGATTTTCTGGATGGTGATGAAGGAATCGACCAGTTCGAGCTCGTAGGAGAGCGTCACCAGAGGCTTCTGATTGGAGAGGGAAGCACGCAGCAGATTCCCGAGGGATTCCGCAATTTGTGAGATCTTTTGGTTTCCTACGGCCTTGGCTCTCCAGTTAATGGTTTCCAGCGTGTTGTAGAGAAAATGGGGGCTGATCTGGGAACGTAGGGCACGCAGCTGGGCATCCTTGGCGAGAAGCTTGTTGGTGTAGGTGATCTGGACCAGCTCCTGGATACGGCGTGCCATTTCATTGAAGTTGTGATGCAGAGAACGAATCTCGCGCGGCTGATATTCCATCGGCGTGCTTTCCTTGGGAAGCTCCAGCTCATTCTGACTGAAGGATTCCATGCGGCCAATCAGCACATCAAACTGATGAATGATGGCATTGATCAGCCGATTGGACAGAAAGGTCACGATGAGCATACCGGCAGCAAGAATCAGCACCAGGAGACGCATCGATTTCTGAAGTGCATTTGCAATTTTGTCATAAGGTGCCATAGAGAGATAGTGGTACTGATAATGCGGAAGCGTTCCCTGAATGACGAAATATTTGTGTCCATGGAACGACTGAATCTGCCAGGGATCATTGCTCGTCTGAATCAGATCCTTTGCCTCTTCATCCGACATATCGTCCGGTGCATAGAGAATAGAACCGCCGGGCGTGAAGAAGATAAATTTCTGGTCGGGATATGTGGAAACAAATTGAGATGCAGAGGATACCAGACTTTCGATGTCAACCGCAATGACAAGGTTTCCGAGAGACTGCAGGGAAAGACCGCTGATTTGCCGGATGTTGCGGCTAAGAAGCAGATAGCGGCTGCGGCTGCAGGATGTCCAGGTGACAGCTCCGGCCCTTTTTTGCCCGTTGAAAATGGCGGCATCCAGAAGATACGGCACCGTTTTTTCCTGCAAGGCCCAGTTGGTGCTGTTGGTTGCCGTGGGTCCGAAAAGAGCGGCATAGGCAATATGATTGGAACGGAACAGGGAGGAATATTCGGAGAGTGCATTGTTAATGGTACGGTTGTATTCATTCATTCCCGGGACGTCATTCCCGGCAGGTGCATCCGAGAGCTGCTCCTGAATGGCAGAGGAAGAGAGCATCAGGGTGGAAACGTATTCTACATTTTCCATGGATTGCGCAATTTGTGCAGAGGTAACGGACAGACTGCTTGCCAGGGAGTCAGACAGAAGCTGATTGTAAGCAGCGGTGTAAATCTGATATCCGGCAAGTGCGCATAGAAGAATCGAGACACTGTTCAGAAGAACAATGATGTAAAACACCTGTTTCAGAGACAGAAACTGATATACGTGGCGTTTGAACCACGGAAAAAAAGAAAGATGCTTCATGATTACGG
Source organism: uncultured Lachnospiraceae bacterium (assembly GCA_937877165.1). Taxonomy (GTDB): domain Bacteria; phylum Bacillota; class Clostridia; order Lachnospirales; family Lachnospiraceae; genus CAG-791. The sequence goes on from CALEFO010000157.1 coordinate 4,953, forward strand.
CGTTCCCTTCCAAAAGCTTACTGAAAACAAACGTGAGAAAATGTGTTTCTTCTATAAAAATACGTTCAAAACCGAACATTACTTATCATAAATCGGTGAAAGCAAAAAGCAATTCCGCAGATCTGGAAAGACGGTTTTTTATACGCAGACCTCTGTTTTAACTATTAAAATGCTGGGAGCAGATGGATAGAATAAAGGCAAGTTGAGACCTTAACAACCAAGGAGGGAGTATCAGAATGAAAAGAAAATTGGCATTATTAGCAGCAGCGGCTGTGACTGCAGCAACGCTTGCAGGATGCGGAAGCTCCTCTGCAACAGGAGAAACGGCTTCCAACTCCGACACGGCAGCAGAAACAGCAACGACACAGTCTGCAGAGTCTTCGGAGGGAAGCAGCGGATCTGCAAGCCTGACCATGGCATGGTGGGGCAATCAGACCAGAAATGAGAGAACCCAGAAGATTATCGATCTGTATACCGAGCAGAATCCCGGCGTTGCCATCGACGGACAATTCTCAGAATTCAATGATTACTGGAACAAGCTGGCAACGGCAGCAGCCGGACATTCCATGCCGGACATCGTACAGATGGATTACAAATATCTGAATCAGTACGTTTCCAACGGACTTCTGGTGGATTTGAAGCCCTATATCGAGGATGGAACCATCGATACCTCGGATGCCAATCAGGATGTTCTGAATTCTGGCATGGTGGACGACGGACTGTATGCTCTGTGCAACGGAATCAATGCACCGGCACTTCTTTACAATAAGACACTGCTGGATGAGAACGGCATCACCGTAAAGGATAATATGACCATGGACGAGTTCATCCAGGTCAGCAAGGAAATTTACGAGAAGACCGGCTACAAGACGAACCTTTGCTATAACCAGAATGAGCAGTGGCTGGAGTACTTCCTTCGTGCGGATGACATTGTTCTGTACGAGGACGGAAAGCTTGGCGGTGATTCCGCGGATCCGTACGTTGATTTCTTCAAGCTGTATGAGGACGGCATTGCGGATGGATGGGTGATTGATCCTTCTGTTTTTGCAGAGCGCAGTATCGGATCGGTTGAGCAGGATCCTCTGGTCTACGGCTCCAGCCCGGAGACAATGTCCTGGTGTGCATTTGCTTATTCCAATCAGCTGACGGCAACCGTAGCAGCAGCGCCGGAGGGAACCGAAATCGGCATTACGACCTGGCCTTCTGCAGATCCGGTAAAATCGGACTACTTAAAGCCCAGCCAGTTCTTTGCAATTTCCAGTGACTCCAAGAATCCGGAGGAAGCAGCAAAGATTCTGAATTTCATTACCAATTCGGTTGACTGCAACAATATCCTCCTCGGCGAGAGAGGAATCCCGCTTTCCAGCAAGGTGGCGGATGCCATCGCTCCGAATCTGGATGCGGACACCCAGAGAGTCATCACCTTCGTCAACGAGGTTGTCAGCCCGAACTCCTCCCAGGTCAATCCGCCGAGCACCAATGGTGCAAGCGAGGTCAACGATCTGATCAACAAGCTGCAGGAGCAGGTATGCTACGGTCAGATGACGGCAGAGGATGCAGGCAAGCAGCTGTTTGAGCAGGGAAATCAGATTATGGCCAGCAACGCCGGCTGATGATACTGCAGACAGAATTGAAATTTACAGAGTGATCGCAGCAGGAGCAGGAGAATGTCTCCTACTCCTGCTTTTTTGACGAAAAAATCAGGCATCGGGTGCAAAAAACACTGGAGAAGACATATGAAAAAACTGATCAATCGTGAAGATACGGCAGGATATATCTTCACCCTTCCATTTACTTTGGGATTCCTCTTTTTCATGGTTGTTCCCATGGGAATCTCCTTGTACTACTCGTTCTGCAATTATGATATCCTTTCGGCTCCGACCTTTGTCGGACTGGCTAACTACAAGCAGATGCTGACCGATGGAACCTTCTGGCAGACCGTAAAGGTTACTTTTTTCTTTGCCTTTGTGTCGGTTCCTCTGAAGCTGGTTTTTGCCCTGATTGTGGCAATGCTTCTTCTGAAGAACAGCAAGGTTTCCGGGATTTACCGTGCAGTTTACTATCTGCCATCGATTATCGGCGGATCGGTTGCAGTGGCAATTCTTTGGAAGAGAATGTTTGCCATGGACGGCGTGTTGAATAAGATTCTCCAGGCAGTAGGGATTAACTGCACGATTTCCTGGTTGGGCGATACCAAAACGGCTATCTGGATTCTGATCCTCCTGGCGGTATGGCAGTTTGGTTCCTCGATGCTGATTTTCCTCTCTTCTCTGAAGCAGATTCCGACCTCCCTGTATGAGGCCGCCATGGTGGACGGTGCGACAGGACCGGAGCGCTTTTTCAAGATTACGCTTCCTTTGCTGACACCGACGATCTTCTTTAATCTTGTCATGCAGATGATCAATGGATTCCTGGCCTTTACACAGTGCTACATCATCACACAGGGAAAGCCGATGAATTCGACGCTTCTGTATACCGTGTATATGTATCAGCAGTCCTTTGAGTTCTACCATACCGGATACGGTGCTGCTCTGGCATGGGTAATGCTGCTTTTGATTGGTCTCTTTACGCTGCTGCTGTTTGCAACCAAGCGTTTCTGGGTATATGAAGGAGATCAGTGAGGTATCATCATGAAAGAGAAAAGAAACATTCGAACCATCATTTATCATGTGGTGATCTGCCTGATCGGGGTCATCATGATCTATCCGCTGGTGTGGATGGTGATGAGTTCTTTTAAGGAAACAGGAACCATTTTTAATACTGCAAATTCTCTGATTCCGGAGAAGTTTGTTCTGGAAAACTATCAGAATGGATGGAAGGGCTTTGCGGGGATTTCCTTCGGTACCTTCTTTAAGAATTCACTTTTCATTGCCATTGTGGCAACCCTTGGAACCATTCTTTCCTCAGCAGTCGTTGCTTACGGCTTTGCAAGATTTGATTTCCGGGGAAGAAGGCTTTTGTTTGCGGCCATGCTGTTATCCATGATGCTTCCGGCCCAGGTTCTGATGATTCCGCAGTATCTGTGGTATCAAAAGCTCGGATGGGTGGGCTCGTACCTTCCCCTGATCGTTCCCTATTTCTTTGCTACGCAGGGCTTCTTTGTTTACCTGATGTCGAACTTCATTGAAGGAATCCCGAGAGAGCTGGATGAAGCAGCGAAGATCGATGGTTGCTCCTATTTCGGAATTTTCCGTCTGGTCATTGCGCCGCTTATGAAGCCTGCAGTGGTGACCGGCTGCATCTTTTCCTTCATGTGGAGATGGGACGATTTCCTGTCTGCCCTTTTGTACATTAACAAGACGGTGCAGTATCCGGTGTGCCTTGCCCTGAAGCTGTTCTGTGATCCGGGCTCTTCCTCGGACTATGGGGCGATGTTTGCGATGGCAACCCTGTCGATTCTTCCGGCGGTCATCATTTTCCTGTTCTTCCAGAAATATCTGGTGGAAGGAATCAGTACTTCCGGTCTGAAGGGGTAATCGCCGCGGCATCGCAAGCGGACGCCGAACTTTCTGGGATAAAGGAGAAACCTCCTGCTATGGGGCAAGCCCCCGGGCAGGGGTTTCTCCTTTTTGAATGTATGGTAAGATGGCATAGGGATGCTTTCATGAAGGGGGTGGCGGCCGCATTCGGCAAAACCGCTGCACTCGAAGATGTCTGATGACATCTTCTCCTGCGCGAAATTCTCTCTGGTATCGCGGATTATGTCTCAGTGGGGTGGAAAATGGACAATCAGGGTCGAATCATCTTATTTTCCGGAAGGACGGAGGGACTTTCTGCAGAGGAGGCCGGGTGGAACAGCAGCTTTTCCATGCAGACCCGTCATTTTCACAGCGAGCTGGAATTGTATTTCCTGATGGAAGGGGAACGATATTATTTCGTGGATCAGAATACCTACCATATGGTTCCGCATACTGGGATTCTGATCGGGAAAAACCGTATCCACAAGACCAGTGAATGTCCGGAGAATCCGGCGCACCGGCGGTTTCTTCTGGAGTACGGACAGACCCATTACGATCTTCTGCTGAGAGGACTGGGCTATCCTGGCTTTGAAGCCATTGGGACTGAGCTTTCCGGACCGGTCTGCTTCGAAGAAAAGGAGTGGGAAAGGATATGTCTTCTGATCTCGGAGCTTAAGACGAGCATGGGTGCCGGGGAGGAACATTCCTCTATCATCCTGAAGGGAATGGAGCTTCTGGATTTCTATGTGGTCTGTGCAGGCCGAAGGAGGTCGGCAAGTAGCAAACAAGAGGCGGGAGAGCTCCAGGGAAAGGGAACAGAGCGGATTCATCAGATCATTGATGAGATTGCGCAATATCTCCAGCAGCACTGCAGTGAAAGCATCCGTCTGGATGATCTTTCCGCAAGGTTCTACATCAGCAGATCCAGAATGACCAGTATGTTCAAGCAAATCACGGGTTTTACGGTGATCGAATATCTGTCCTTTGTCCGGGTGCAGAAGGCAGAAAGGCTGCTGCGGGAAACGAATCTTTCGATCACGGAGATTGCCGGCGAAATGGGCTTTGGAAATGTGACCTATTTCGAACGGGTCTTTCGGACGGCGACGGGGCATTCTCCCCTGCAGTATCGGAAAAAGAAACAGATATAAACCTGATAAGATAAGAAATTCACAATATAGACCGATTATTGTAGTATTATGCTTCTAAACAAGATATCCTGTTCCACATAGAAGCGCACCATGACAGTTTACCATTAAGGCAGTTGGATGAAGAACCGCCAGCAGGAATGCGGCATTCTGTGTGGTGATAAGGCGACCCGCAGGGGCAGCAAAGGGGGTACTTATGAATTACAAGGACAATAAAGTGACAGATTTGAAGATTGCCTACATTGGAGGAGGATCCAGAGGCTGGGCATGGACCCTGATGACGGATCTTGCACAGGAGGATCAGATTTCCGGTGAGGTGCGGCTGTATGATCTGGATCAGAAGGCTGCTGAGGTGAACAAGAAGATCGGAAATCATCTGATGAGCAGGGAAGAGGCGAAGGGAGACTGGAGGTTTGAAGTGTACCCGACTCTGGAGAGTGCACTGACAGGCTGCGACTTTGTCATTATCTCCATTCTGCCCGGCACTTTCGATGAGATGGAATCGGATGTTCATCTGCCGGAGCGCGTTGGCTGCTATCAGTCCGTTGGAGATACGGCGGGCCCGGGAGGAATCATCCGTGCGCTCCGAACCCTTCCGATGTATGTGGAGATCGCAGAGGCGATCCGGGACTTCTGCCCGGAGGCGTGGGTCATCAACTACACGAATCCGATGTCTCTTTGCGTGAAAATGCTGTACTATGTATTCCCCGGGATCAAGGCATTCGGCTGCTGCCACGAGGTATTCGGTACGCAGAAGATGCTGCAGGGAATTTATGAGAAGGAAACCGGCGACAAGGTCGATGACTGGCACAACATTCTTGTAAATGTAACCGGCATCAATCACTTTACCTGGTTTTCCAGCGCCTCCTACAAGGGAGTGGATCTCTTCCCGGTTTACCGGCACTATATTGAGAACCATTTCGAGGAAGGCTTTGAAGCTAAGGACAACGGCTGGCTGAATTCCCATTTCCTCTGCGCCCACCGGGTGAAAATGGATCTGTTCAACAAATACGGCTGGATTGCGGCAGCAGGTGACCGCCATCTTGCGGAATTCATGCCCGGGGATACCTACCTGAAGGATCCGGATACCGTTCATGCATGGAAGTATGATCTGACTCCGGTTTCCTGGAGAAAGGAAGAGCTGAAGGAGAGACTGGAGCGTGCACAAAGGCTCGAGGAAGGCAAGGAGGAGATTAAGCTCGAGGCGACCGGTGAGGAGGGAACTCTTCTCATCAAGGCACTCTGCGGTCTGACACGTGTGGTGGCCAATGTGAACATTCCGAACACGGCGCTTCAGATCCCGAATCTTCCTGCGGATGCGGTCGTGGAGACGAATGCGGTCTTTGAAAGGGATCACATTCATCCCATTGCTGCCGGACCGATCAAGCGGGATATCTATGATCTTGTGATTCCGCATGTGGAAAATCATGAGAGAACCCTGCGGGCATCCCTTACCTGCGACCGGGATCTTGTGGTGGAGGCATTCCTGCATGATCCGAACTACAGTGCCAAGTGCAAGGATCCGGAGGTAACCCGGAAGCTTGTGGATGACATGATTGCGAATACGATGAAATATCTTCCGGACGGATGGAAGAAGTAACATAAAGTAGGGAACCATTGGAAATGGAAAAGCTGCGCGTCCTGGCTTACGGCCAGGACGCGCAGCTTTTTTTTTATGATGGTGCATCAGGAGCCGGAACCTGGGCCGGGTGCAGGAGCCGAGTCATATTTCTCGAGAAAGCTGTGATGCTGTCCGTCCTTTTTGTATCCGAGCAGCTTGTCGATGCTGACGTTCTCCGTCGCATGGAAGATGTTGCTCTCAATCATCGGATTGCTTTTTTTCAGCTCGGCAATGATGCGCTTGGTTTCCATCCGCTTGTGGCCCGTGCGGGAGGAGTCCCCGCTGTCCGGCGTCACCGCACAGGTTGTGCAGGTGTCGGTGAAGTGGCAGGCACACTGGATGAAGTGCAGATGATTTTCGTCTCTCCAGGCCTTGATGTCATCCTCCCGGATGAAGTAGAGTGGGCGGATCAGCTCCATCCCGTCGAAATTAGTGCTCCGAAGCCTTGGCAGCATCGCTTCCCATTGTCCGGAATACAGCATACCCATAAAGGCTGTCTCGATCACATCATCATAGTGATGTCCGAGAGCAATCTTGTTGCAGCCAAGCTCCTTCGCCTTCTTATATAAATAGCCGCGGCGCATGCGGGCACAAAGGTAGCAGGGCGAGGACTTCATCTGATAGACGGTATCAAAGATCGTCGTCTCGAAAAAGGTCAGAGGGATCCCGAGAAGCTCGGCGTTGCTCTCAATAATATGCCGGTTTGCTTCGTTGTAGCCGGGATCCATGCACAGGAAAACAAGATCGAACCGGAACTGTCCATGCCGCTGGAACTCCTGGAAAAGCTTTGCCATGAGCATAGAATCCTTGCCGCCGGAGATGCAGACGGCAATTTTATCCCCGTTTTGAATCTGCTGATATTTGATGATGGCGCGTGCGAAGGGATTGAGCAGGTCGCGGTGAAAATGCCCCTTTTGCAGGGAGAGCTCGATTTTCTTTCGAAGCTCCGCATTCTGAGACTGCTTCGTAATCGCATGCAGGGCCCAGGCTCCGTACCCGCCGGAGAGACTCTGCGCGGGAAAACCGAGATCCTGCAGCTCCTCGGCAAGGTCTCTTGTCACAGTGCCGTACTTGCAGTACAAGACGATGCGCTTATCCATGGAAAATGGTGACAGCGTCTTCCGTGAGGCATATTCGCGGACCTGGTCCGGGGAAAATAAAACACATCCTGGGATAAAACCGTGCTCATAATCACTTTTCTCTCTCGTGTCTACGAGAAGATATTCATCAGGGCGAAGCTCGTCCAGCTCCGCGGGAGAAATTTCCAGAGGGAATTCTGTCATCGTGTCATCTCCAAATGCTTGAATGAAAGGATTGCAGCAGCTCTCATTGTACTGACTTGCTGTATTTGCGTAAAGTTATTTCCGCCGGAATCTGCGCTCTGGTCCGATGACTCCTCAGAATGGGCTGAAATTAGAAAGGCCAGGTGATCATACGGGAAAAATATTGTGCCTGCATGAGTAGTCCGGATGATCCTGAATGTGACGGATGCCTGTGTCAAGGGAGTGGCCCGCAGCAAATAGAAAAAATACTATACAAATCTTGAAATGCTTTTTGATCTATTTTTTTGCGTTCGTGCCCCTACCCTTTTTGAATGTAGTAGTGTATGATAATAGAGCATTTGATGAAACACAACATCTGGTAGAGCTTAACGGCGAAACGATCAATATTTTGTATTTTCGATCAACAGCGGTTGACGGATAAAATTGTGCGGAATTTTTAGAGAATTCAAAATCCACACGATGACCTGTACAAAAACGCCGCTTTCACGTCAGAAAATCACAGGACACAACGAAAAGGGAAGAACAGACCAGAAGACATTTCGGAAGCAAAGGGGCGGCCGGAAGGATGGAAGCTGCGTCAAAAGGAGCAATACATATGGAAGCAAATGAAAATGTATCGGTGAAAACCAATGTCATCAAGAGAAACGGGCAGGAGGTCGATTTTGATATCGCGAAGATCGTCAATGCGATCAAGAAGGCGAATGCGGAGGTAAGCGGCATCTATCAGATGAATGACTACCAGATCAATGCCGTTGCGGACAACATTGCGAAGAAGGTACAGGCTTCCCCTCATGCCGTGAACGTGGAGGATATCCAGGACATGGTGGAAACCGGCATTATGGAGATGCGCGGCTATGAGGTCGCGCAGAAGTATGTCCGCTACCGTTATAAGAGAGAGATTTCGCGCAAGTCGAATACGACAGACAATGGAATCCTTGCCCTGATCAACCAGCAGAATGAGGAGGTGAAGCAGGAGAATTCCAACAAGAATCCTGTCATCAATTCCACGCAGCGCGACTACATGGCGGGCGAGGTGTCGAAGGATCTGACGAAGCGTGTTCTTCTGCCTGAGGATATTGTGAAGGCCCACGAGGAGGGCATCATTCACTTTCATGATTCGGATTATTACGCGCAGAAGGAGCACAACTGCGATCTCATCAATCTGGAGGACATGCTGCAGAATGGAACCGTCATCAGTGAGACTCTGATCGAGAAGCCGCACAGCTTTTTTACGGCCTGCAATGTCACCACACAGATTGTGGCGCAGGTTGCATCCAATCAGTATGGCGGACAGTCGTTCACGCTTTCCCATTTGGCCCCCTTTGTAGATGTCTCCCGCAAGAAGCTGACGAAGCAGGTGATGGAGGAGCGGAAGCTCACCGGTGAGACGCTGGATCCGGAGATCATCAGCAAGATTGTAGAGACGCGTCTTGGCGAAGAGATCAAGTCCGGAATTCAGACCATTCAGTATCAGCTGATTACGCTGATGACGTGTAATGGGCAGGCTCCTTTCGTGACGATGTTCATGTATCTCGATGAGGTTCCGGAGGGACAGACGAGAGATGATCTTGCCAGAATCATTCGCGAGGTTCTGCTGCAGAGAATGCAGGGCGTCAAGAATGAAAAGGGTGTCTGGATCACACCGGCCTTCCCGAAGCTGATCTATGTCCTGGATGAGGACAACATTCATCCGGGTTCGAAATATTATTCGCTGACTGAGCTGGCGGCGAAGTGCACGGCGAAACGGATGGTTCCGGATTATATCTCCGCGAAGAAAATGAAGGAATACAAGAACGGCGATGTCTATCCCTGCATGGGATGCCGTTCGTTCCTGACACCGGACACAGAGGGGCTTGGTCCGAACGGGAAGCACAAGTATTACGGCCGCTTCAATCAGGGCGTAGTTACGATCAATCTGGTGGATGTAGCCTGCTCGTCCTACGGCGACATGGATGCGTTCTGGAAGATTTTTGATGAGAGACTGGAGCTGTGCCACCGGGCACTGCGCTGCCGCCATGAGAGACTTCTCGGAACGGTTTCGGATGTTGCTCCGATTCTGTGGCAGTACGGCGCACTGGCAAGACTGAAGAAGGGCGAGAAGATCGACCGCCTTCTGTACAATAATTATTCCACCATCAGCCTTGGCTATGCCGGCCTGTATGAGATGTGCATGCGGATGCTGGGCGTTTCGCACACGGATCCGAAGGGCAAGGAGTTCGCTCTGCAGGTCATGCAGCATCTGAACGACAAGTGCGCTGAGTGGAGAAAGGCGGAGAACATCAGCTATTCCCTTTACGGAACGCCGATGGAATCGACCACCTACAAGTTCGCGAAGTGCCTGCAGAAGCGGTTCGGTATCATCAAGGACGTGACGGATCACAACTACATCACGAACAGCTATCATGTCAATGTGCGTGAGAATATTGATGCGTTCACGAAGCTCCGCTTTGAGGCGGACTTCCAGAAGCTCTCTCCGGGCGGAGCCATCAGCTATGTGGAGGTTCCGAACATGCAGAACAACATCCCGGCGGTTCTGTCCGTGATGCAGTACATCTATGACAACATCATGTATGCGGAGCTGAACACCAAGTCTGACTACTGCGAGGTATGCGGCTATGACGGTGAAATCCGCATCGTGGAGGACGAGAACGGCAAGCTCGTCTGGGAATGCCCGAACTGTGGGAACCGCGATCAGAGCAAGATGAGCGTAGCGCGCCGTACCTGCGGCTACATCGGAACGCAGTTCTGGAACCAGGGCCGCACCCAGGAGATCAAGGACCGCGTCCTGCATCTGTCCAACAAGAGCTTCGGCACAGATGAAAAATAAAAAAAATGTTTTTTTAAAATGAACAATATAAATCCGTCGGCGGCTGGGCTGTCGGCGGATTTATCATGATGAAGAGCCGCAGACGATCTGCGGCAAGGGGGAGATTTGGAAGTGACATCGATATGTCACTTCCAAACAGCAGCATCGGTGCTGGCGCACCGGCTGCCACGTTCGGCAAAACCGCCTTCGCGGTTTTTGCCTCAGGGAGGTATAAAAATGCATGTAGGAGAAATCATGACGGCGGACTGCGCCAACGGAATCGGAATGCGGGTGACGGTCTTCGTCTCCGGATGCCGGAACCATTGCCCCGGCTGTTTCCAGCCGGAAACATGGGACTTCGATTACGGAAAGCTGTATACGCCGGAAATGGAGGATGAAATTATTCGAGAGCTGTCGCATCCTTACTATGATGGCTTGACGCTTCTTGGCGGTGATCCGATGGAGGAGAGCAATCAGGAGGGCTTACTTCCTCTCCTGCAGCGAATTCACAGAGAACTCCCGGAGAAGAACATCTGGGCATATACCGGCTATCTTTATGACCGTGACCTGGTACCCGGAGGGAAAAAGTACGTGGAAGGCATCACAGATCCGTATCTGGATCTCATTGATGTGCTGGTGGACGGACCGTTCATTGAAGCGAAGAAGCAGATCACGCTGAACTTCCGCGGATCGTCCAATCAGAGGATCATTGATTTGAAGGAAACGAGAAGGACGGGAAAGATCGTCCTGGATCCACTGAACAACTGAAATGCAATCTGTAGAACAAATGAACATGGTATTGGCAGAGAGCTCCTGTACATGGCTTCTGCCATTTTCTTTGCTTGCGCATTACTGCTCCCGTATGCTCCGTTCCAGTCACAGAAAGTTATCGGACGGTTCACAAAATATTTCGAACGAATCTGCTGAATATTCCGTCTGATTCGGATATAATGAGGGTGAGTCAAATCACGAAGGGAGGAACCATACTATGTCGATTACTGCGACGGAACTGAAAAGCAATCTCGGAAAGTATCTTCTGCTTG
>CALEFO010000158.1 GCA_937877165.1 uncultured Lachnospiraceae bacterium
ACGTGAAATCAGGGCGCTTCGGGAGCAGCTGGCGGAGCTTTTACAGGAGAGGGAAGAGCTGCTTTCCCATATCTGTCCGCAGCTTCAGGCACAGTATGCGGCTGTGATCGGCGTTTATGAGAACCGCGCTCATTATCTGGAGCTTCAGATTCTGGAATTAAAGCGCAGGATCGAGATTGTACAGGCTGCCATCAATCGGGCGAAAACGATTTCCAGTGACAAGGTGGACGAACAGATTCATAAGGAATATCAGACCTTTCACGAACGGGTAGAGCAGGAGCGAAGAAGAGCAGAAAAGGCTCAGAAGGCGCAGCAGGCCAAGGAGGAAAAAGAACAGGAATATCAGAAAGCCTGGGAGCATAAGTACGGGCATACGGACATGCCACCATCCGATGGTGAGTCTGCAAATGGGACGGACGGAAAGGACACATCGGAGAAGACGGAGTCGGAGCATGATAGGGACCGAAATAACGACAATACGTCTGAAAAAGAAACGTCAGAGGGGAAGCAGAAGGTTCCGAATGCCAAGGATTTATATCGGAAGATTGTAAAACGCCTTCATCCGGATGTGAATCCGAATGCGACAGAGCATGAGAAGGAGCTGTTCCGGAAAGCAACGAAGGCGTATCAGGAGGGAGATATTGTTACACTGCAGGAGATCTATAATGAGATCTTTTCCGGAGTGAACCAGGAAGAGAATGAGGGAGATGTTACCATAGAGAAGCTGGAAGAGATCCGGAGAATTCTGCGGAAACAGATTCAGGCAATGGAAGAAGAAATTCGCGGAATTCAGAACCGCACGCCGTATAAATACAAAGAGCTGTTGGAGGATCCGGAGAAAATCCGGCTGGTGCAGGAGAAGATTCAGGAGGCTATTTCCTTATATGAGAAGGAAATCGAACGGCTGCAGAAGCTGTATCGGGAGGCCTGCAGGCAGATGAGTGAACAGGCGGTGGGATCAGAATGATGGACGAAGCCAAAAACAATGAGAAAGCGTGGCAGAAGAAGGAGTGGAAGTCCTGGGAGGAGTATTCGGGAGAACCTCTCGATGAGGAGAATGAAGAATACATTCAGAAATTAAAGGATGATGTCATCCTCTATGTGACCTTTCCAAAGCCGCGCGGCTATGGAGGAGCACCGACCATCAATGGAATTTCTGCCGAAATTTCAGGAAGCATTTCCATTCTTTCCAAGTGGGGGAGAATGGATGTCCTGGCCTGGATTTATCAGAAATTTGCAGCTGTTCACTCTGTTCTGAGACCCGTGCGGTTTTCTACCTGGATGATCGAGCTGGAAGCTCTTGAGCCGGATCATCTTGCCTGGCTGTTTCAAAATCACCCGGAGATTTTTAAAACTTTTGTTTTGGACGAATGGACCAGCAAATACGATCTGTGCAGGGTGGGGCAGGTACTGGCAGAGAGTCAAGAGATCGGTGCATACCTGGATTACCGCGACATGGTTTTTAAGTTTTATCCTGGATGGAATCCTTCGAAAGAGCCAAGACTTTATTCAGAAGATGGCCTGTCACTGGATTCTGACGAGGAGATGACAGAAGATGAGGAGACAGAGGAGAATTCCTCTTCTGATCCGGAAGCGGACTCTTCTAAGGAACAGCTGGCGCAGGCTTTGGCAGGACAGGATGCATTGTCGTTCAGCTTTCTAAGAGAAAATGGCGTGGAAATTGCCCGCCCCTTTTCCAGGGATGTTTTCCTGATGAATACCAGGGTGAACGGAACCTCTCATGTCGGGCAGATCCATAAGATTGCTGCCTCCATCGATCTGGGCGATGAGGTACAGCTTATCCTGGAGCCGGACAATCCGTATGATCCGTATGCCATTCTGGTGAAGACGCAGAAGGGCTCCAAGCTGGGCTATATTCCACAGAAAAAGAATGAGGTTTTGTATCACCTGCTGAATGCTGGCAAGAGGGTATATGGCGTGGTCAGCGGCGGTGAGGTCGGAGATTTCGTGGATGAAGACAATCCGTGGGTTCCGATTTTTATTGAGGTGTTTATGAAGGATTGATTGCATGGTAACAGAAGGACAAAATTCAGAACCGAAGGATGCAGAAAAGACATGGAGAAAGAAACAGCTTTTTGCATTTCTGTGCATTGTCCTCATGCTGCTTCTGGCAGGTGTGGCCTTCCTTTTCTTGTGGAAGAGGGAGGTCAGCAAGCCGGTTCACAGAACGTTTCATCATCAGGCAGAGATCCGGACGGACTACTACTGGCTGGAGCTTCCGGAAAACTGGATTAATGAGGCAGAGGCAGAAATCCGGCCAATGCACGAGACGTACGGAGGCCGTGACCCGGACGGGCAGAGGTGGATCCCGGAAGAAAATTATCAGCTCATTGTATACATGAAGCGGGAGGGAGATAAGAAGCGCGTGCAGCTTGCCTCCGTAGAGATGTACACCTATCTGGAGGACTGCCAGCAGCTGGATGACTGGGAATTCATCGGGAAGCTGTCGGTGAGCCCACAGGGGGCAGACTTGAATTTTTCCTACCCTTTTCTGATCCTTCATTATGCCAAGGCACCTGAGGATTTCTCCAGTGAGGAAGCGGAGCAGTTTGCGGCGATGAAGGAGGAGCTTGCCGATTCGGTCAAGAACCTGAATGTGGATAAGCCGCAGGAGCTGTCCGAAAGGAAAAAGAAGAAGGACGAAGAAGCGCTGTACGTCCGTTTTGAGCCGAATCAGACCGGAAAAAAGAAGCCGGGACAAACCTGGGAAGAGAAGTATCAGGAAGAGGAAGAGTTTAACCGTCAGATGGCGGTGCTTCAGAGGCAGCAGGAGGCGGAAAAGAAAAAGCGGGAAGCGAAGGAGGCTGCTGAGGCAGAGGAAAAAAGAAAGCAGTATGAGGCCTGGGAGAAAAG
>CALEFO010000159.1 GCA_937877165.1 uncultured Lachnospiraceae bacterium
CCCACAATGACGGAGATCCGTGTATTGGATACCTACTGGTCCGATCACTGTCGCCACACGACATTTTCAACGGAGCTTAAGAATGTAACCTTCGGCGACGGCTACTACAAGGTTCCTATGGAAACCTCCTTCCAGAGCTATCAGGACACCCGTGCGGAAATGTATGAGAATCGCCCGGATAAGTACCCCTGCCTGATGGATCTTGCCATCATCGGCGTGAAGAAGCTCAAGGCGGACGGAAAGCTGACCGACCAGGAGGAGTCCGACGAGAACAACGCCTGCTCGGTGGTCATTCCGGTGGAAGTGGATTACGGGGAAGGACCGGTTCATGAGGAATGGCTGATGTTCTTCAAGAACGAGACGCACAACCATCCGACAGAAATTGAGCCGTTCGGCGGTGCGGCAACGTGCCTCGGCGGTGCGATCCGCGACCCGCTCTCCGGACGCGGCTATGTCTATCAGGCTATGCGCGTGACGGGCGCGGCGGATCCGACGGTTCCGGTTTCGGAGACTCTGGAGGGAAAGCTTCCGCAGAAGAAGCTGTGCACGGGAGCTGCACAGGGATATTCCAGCTACGGCAACCAGATCGGCCTTGCAACCGGCGAGGTCAAGGAAATCTATCATCCGAACTATGTAGCAAAGCGCATGGAGATCGGTGCGGTCATGGGAGCGGCAAGGCGCTCAGACGTCATCCGCGAGAACAGCGATCCCGGCGATATCATCATTCTTCTGGGCGGCCGGACCGGACGCGACGGCTGCGGCGGAGCAACCGGCTCTTCGAAGAAGCATACGGAAAAATCTCTGGAGTCCTGCGGTGCAGAGGTTCAGAAGGGCAATGCACCGACGGAGAGAAAGCTGCAGAGACTTTTCCGAAGACCCGAGGTTTCTCATCTTATCAAGAAGTGCAATGACTTCGGTGCGGGCGGTGTTTCGGTTGCCATCGGCGAGCTTGCAGACGGTCTGGATGTCAATCTGGACCTTGTTCCGAAGAAATACGAAGGTCTTGACGGCACTGAGCTTGCCATCTCTGAATCGCAGGAGAGAATGGCGGTTGTGGTTGCACCGAAGGACCGCGACGAGTTTCTCCGCTATGCCGCGGAGGAGAACCTTGAGGCAACTCCGGTTGCTGTTGTGACGAAGAAGCCGAATCTGGTGCTGAACTGGAGAGGAAAGGCTATCGTGGATATTTCCCGCGCCTTTCTTGATACCAACGGCGCGCACCAGGAAACCGACGTTGAGGTCGAGGCTCCTTCTGAGGAGAACAACTATCTGAAGAAAATTGCCTCCGGAAAGGCCGCAGCGGTGCTGGATGGTCTGGAGAAGGATTCCACGGACGGCCAGATGTTTGCAACTGCTTTTACGGAGGAGCTTGGCGATCTGAACGTCTGCTCCCAGAAGGGACTGGTGGAGCGGTTTGACTCCTCCATCGGAGCAGGAACGGTGACCATGCCGTACGGCGGACAGTATCAGCTGACGGAAACACAGACCATGGTGGCCAAGCTTCCGGTGCTCGGCGGCAAAACGGATACGGTGACGATGATGAGCTACGGCTTTGATCCGTATTTGTCCAGCTGGAGCCCGTATCACGGTGCAATTTATGCGGTGACGGAGTCAATTGCGAAGGTCATCGCAAGCGGCGGATCGTTTGAAAAGCTCCACTTTACGTTTCAGGAGTTCTTCCGGCGCATGAGCCGGGATCCGAAGCGCTGGAGCCAGCCGTTCGCGGCGCTCCTCGGCGCGTACGATGCACAGATCGGTTACGGCATCGCTTCCATCGGCGGCAAGGATTCCATGTCCGGAACCTTTGAGGACAAGGGCAAGGACATTGACGTTCCGCCGACCCTGGTTTCCTTTGCAGTTGACGTTGCGGGTGAGAATGACATTGTGACGCCGGAGCTCAAGCACCCCGGTGACCTTCTGGTCCGCTTCCGGATTGAGAAGGATGAGTATGACATTCCGGTTTATGACCGCGTCATTGAACTGTATGAGAAGATTACGGGACTTCTGCGCTCCGGCATTGCAGTGGCAGGGTATGCGCTGGACTGCTACGGCGTCGCAGCTGCTGCGGCAAAGATGGCGTTCGGAAACCATCTCGGCGTGAAATTCAACGACGAGCTTCCGGTGCGTTCTTTCTATGACAATGGAATGGGCGACATTCTCCTGGAAATCCGCGAGGAGGAAGCAGATACGCTGGAAGATCTGGAAGATACGGATTATGAGATCATAGGCACGGTAGCAGGTGCAAAGGACGGATTCGAATACGGCGGCGTGAGCGTCGCCTGCGAGGATGCGCTGGCGGCCTGGAAGGCCCCGCTTGAGAGCGTCTTCCCGACCGTTGCCGTTCACGGAAAAGAGCAGGTGGAAGCTCCACTGTATCATGCGGGATCCGTTCACATCTGCAGCCATAAGATCGGACAGCCGACCGTTTTCATTCCGGTTTTCCCGGGAACCAACTGCGAGTATGATTCCGCAGCGGCATTTGAAAAGGCAGGGGCAAGAGCGGAGATCCGCGTGTTCCGCAATATCACGCCGGAAGGCATCCGCGAGTCTGTGGAGGAGTTCGGCAGGACCATTGAGAAGGCGCAGATGATCATGTTCCCCGGCGGATTCTCCGCAGGCGATGAGCCGGACGGCAGCGCGAAGTTCTTTGCAACCAGCTTCCGGAATGAGAAGATCGGTGAGGCCATTCAGGATCTTCTGAACAACCGTGACGGTCTGGTTCTTGGTATCTGCAACGGCTTCCAGGCCCTCATCAAGCTGGGACTGGTTCCAAATGGAGCACTGACCGGTCAGAAGGAGGATTCTCCGACCCTGACGTTCAACACCATCGGACGCCATATTTCCAAGGAAGCATACCTGCGCGTGGTCAGCAATAAGTCCCCCTGGCTGCAGGAAGCGGAGCTCGGCGGCGTTTATGTCAACCCGGCTTCCCACGGAGAGGGCCGTTTTGTTGCGCCGAAGGAGTGGCTGGACCGGCTTTTTGCAAACGGCCAGGTTGCAACGCAGTACTGTGATCCGGAGGGCAATGTCTCCATGGATGAGGAGTGGAACATCAACGGCTCCTATTGTGCAATTGAAGGCATTACGAGTCCGGACGGCCGGGTTTTTGGCAAGATGTGCCATTCGGAGCGAATCGGTGATCATGTTGCGATGAACATTGTGGGGCAGCAGGATCTGAAGATCTTCGAGAGCGGCGTGAAGTACTTCCGCTAGAAATTTATTCCGCAATCAGAATGGGGCGGTCTGCGCCGGTGTGATCCGGCGGGCAGGTGCGGAACGCAGAATGATATCTTCGGCCCGGGTGGGAGTGACTCCCATCGGCTGATCATATAGAAGGGACAGTAGAAATGAAGGCATTTTTAATTCTGGAGGACGGAACGGTATTTACAGGAACTTCGTTCGGAGCCGTCAAGGAGGTGATCAGTGAGATCGTATTCAACACCTCCATGGCAGGATATCCGGAGGTCCTGACCGATCCCAGCTATGCCGGACAGGCGGTATGCATGACGTATCCGCTGATCGGCAATTACGGCGTGTGCCTGGAGGATATGGAATCCGAACGGCCGTGGCCGGACGCACTGATTGTGCGTGAGGCGTGCGGCGCACCGTCGAATTTCCGAAGCGACGAGAGCCTGGACGCATTCATGAAGAAGTATGACATTCCCGGCATTGCGGGAATTGATACGCGTGCGCTCACCAAGCTCCTTCGCGAGATGGGCACCATGAACGGCATGGTGACGACGGACGAGCACTATGATCTGAACATCATTCTCCCGCAGCTGAAGAAGTACACCTGCGGCAAGGTTGTGGAAAAGGTCACCTGCAAGGAAAAATACACTGTGCCGGGCACGAAGGATCTTTCTGAGAATGGTCCGCTTTCCGGGCATGCGTTTTTTGACCAGGAGGAATTCGAGAAATATCTGGACGGCGATAAATCCAGAAAGGAGAAGCGGCCGAGCCTTGTCCGCAGCCTGAACGGTGCAGGACTGAAGATCGCCCTTTTGGACGTCGGCCTGAAGAAGAACATTGTCCGCAGTCTTGCGATGCGGGGCTGTGACGTGACGGTTTATCCTGCACTCACGCCGGCAGCGGAGATTCTTGCGGATCACCCGGACGGAATCATGATTTCCAACGGCCCTGGCGATCCGAAGGAGTGCACCTCTATCATCGCGGAGGTACGGAAGCTCTATGAGAGCAATGTGCCGATTTTCGCGATCTGCCTCGGACATCAGCTGATGGCGCTGGCAACCGGAAGCGATACCTATAAGCTGAAATACGGTCACCGCGGCGGCAATCACCCGGTGAAGGATCTGACGACCGGACGGGTTTATATCTCCTCGCAGAATCACGGATATGCCGTGGACGAGAATTCCGTGAACCCGGAGATTGCGGCACCTCTTTTCTGCAACGTCAATGACGGCACGAATGAGGGACTGATCTATAAGGACAAGAACATTTTTACTGTACAGTTTCATCCGGAAGCCTGCCCGGGTCCGCAGGATTCTGGATTCCTTTTCGACCGTTTCATTGAAAACATCAAAGAGGGACGGAACAGTGCTTTTGCAGCTGACGGAAAGGAGGCGGAGTAATCATGCCGAAGAGAGAAGACGT